>CAXQAV010000486.1:0-3661 GCA_964221795.1 Luminiphilus sp.
CTAATCCAAGATACGTCATGGAGCCCCCGCGCAGCAAAGAATTTGGCCGTCGGCGCAATATGCCGGTGACGCGGGAAACTTAGAGCAGGCTGCCAAGATAGTAAAAGGCCAATTCGCTCTCCTGCGCTATCCGGACAAAACCGTTCACAAAAGCATTAGGCTTGGGCGAGGCTCTTCATGCTGAGCGTGAGAGCTTTCGGCCCTAAACAGACTTTCGGCAACTTGTTCTACGCCGCGATGCGGCCTTCCCAGAAGCAAACTGACGTCCCACGCAGTGACCTTCGCAAGGCGGGGTGACGTCAGACCATGACGCTTCCTGCTTCACAGCTTCGATCCTGCGCATCCATGGTCTTTCTCGCCGTAATGTGCGAGGAACATTTCCACGCAGTCGGCGATGACGGCATCCGGATCGACCTCGGCTTTCGCCCCCATCAGGAACTGCGGCCAGACCAAGAAATGCTTCACCATCGAAAGGAGCTGCCCTGCGGCAAAGCCCGGCTCAGCCTGGCGGAGCGCGTCGGCCTGCATCGCCTCGCCGATCAGCGCTTGGATGGGGCCATCCTGTATCGCCGCCTTTGCAAAGAAGGCCTGCGCGAGATCCTGATCGCGCAAAAGCTCTGACATCACCAACCGGTTCAGCCCCATGTATCCTTCACCGGTCAGATGGCCGACGTAATTCCGCACTGCCCCCTTCAGCTGCTCTTGCAGCGGCACGTTTGGATCATAGCTCAGCCTGGGCGTCGCCGCGATCTGCTCCAGCAGGATATTGGTGATGGCCTGAAAGAGAACTTCCTTGCTTTCGAAGTGCTTGTAGAGGGTGCGCTTCGACACCTCTGCCAGCTCGGCGATGCGATTCACCCGCGCCGCCGGAAAGCCCTGCTCGCGGAATTCCCGGATCGCCGCCTCCAGAATATCTTTTAGTTTCTTTTCAGCCAGTTTCATCGTTCCTGCCTCCCGCATCGCGAAAAATGTAAACACCCGGGTTTACACTCCTGCCGCTCGCCCCTATGTAAACACCACGGTTTACAAACACAAGCACCCCGGGCGCCCCGAGCACTAGAGAACACCATGGCTGACCTCACTTTCGGACCAAAGGGCTGGACGCCTGAACGTCTCGGCGACCTCGCCGGCAAAACCTATGTTATCACCGGCGCCAACGCCGGCGCGGGCTTCCAGGCGGCGCGCATCCTCCTGGGCAAAGGCGCAGAGGTGGTGATGCTGAACCGTAGCGCCGAGAAATCCGCCGCCGCCGTGAAGGAGCTGAAACAGGCGTTCGGCGCCAATGCACCGGTGCGCTTCATCCGTATGGATCTCGCCGAGCAGGCCTCCGTCCGCATGGCCGCCGAAGAGGTGCTGAAGACCACGCAGCGCATCGACGCGCTGATCTGCAACGCCGCCATCGCCCAGGTGCCGACGCGCAAGCTGACGCCCGATGGCTTCGAGAGCCAGCTCGGCACCAACCACTACGGCCACTTTACCCTGTGTGGGATGCTGTTCGACCGCATCGAAGAGACGAAGGGCCGGATCGTCGTCGTCGCCAGCCTCGGCTACAACATGGGCCTCAAAACGATCCGTTTCGAGGACATGAACTGGGACAAGGGCTATGGCGCCAATGCCGCCTATTCCCAGAGCAAACTGGCGCAGATGATGTTCGCCTACGAGCTTCAGGACCGGCTGGCCGCGGCCGGGCGAAGGGGGGTGAAGGTCTTCGTCTGTCACCCGGGATCGTCGGCGACCTCGTTGATTACGACCAGCGGCAGCCGGACGATGCGGCTGATCTGGTGGCTTATGACCAAGACGCCGATGGTCCAGACCGCCGAACAGGGGGCCTACCCGGAGGTCATGTGCGCGGCGGAAGAGGCGCTGACCGAAGAGCGCGCGCTCTACGGACCCACCGGGACAAGGGAATTCGTCGGTCCCGTCGGCCGCGGCACGCTGAATGCACACGCTCACGACAAGCCTGTCATGGTCAGGCTGTGGGAGCGATCCGAGAAAGACACAGGCTTCAGCTGGGACCTGTGAGGGCCTTGTAATCCTGCCGAGGCAGAATAGACCGGGCTTGGGTCGGTCGGCTTGTCGCGCCTCCCGTTCAATTCCGGGCACTGCAACTGATGAGGGGCACAAACGTGGACATTTTGAAAACAGCGACTGACTGGACGAAAGCCGAAATGCTCTCCTCCGCCTTCTTCATTCTCTTCGGCCTGTCCTTTCTTCTGGCAAGCCTGGGCTTTTGGCAGATGGGTAGGACCGACCTGGCGAGGGCCTATGTCATCCCCATACTGATGGCGGGCACGCTGATCCTGGTCATCGGGGTGGGCCTGTTCTTCTCCAGCCAAGCCCGGTTGGCGAGCTTCCCAGCGGCATACGCCACCGATGCCGTCGGTTTCGTCGCAGACGAGATCGCACGCGCCGACAGGGTGTTGAACGAATACCGGATTGCGGTGTTCCGGGTGATCCCGCTGATCATCGCCGCCTGCGCGCTGGCGATACTCTACTTCGAGACGCCCCTTTGGCGGGCGAGCCTGATCACAACCACCGTTATGATGGCGGTCATTCTGGTGATCGACACCAATGCCAACGCGCGGCTGGGGGGATATAGGGAGCAACTCGCGTTGGCCGGGAAATTCTTACCGCCATCAATGTGAAGCGGACGTCCATTGCGGGTGCCGCGAATGGCTGCTCTCCGCCCGGGCCTGCGGATGCCGTAAGTGCCAGAAGATCCGCCCTTCGGGTCCGCTTTGGGCTACTTGGTGTTGTCTGACAGAAGCGTCCTGGTCAAGTTCCGCTGCAACCCTGCCGCCGCATCTCCGCAAGTCGGTAGTGAGCCCACAGCGGTCGCAGAAATCCCGGCGAACTTTGCAGCTGCAGCAGAATACCGTTACTCCAGTACGGAACCTCAAGTACCCGCATTAGGCGAGTCGAATTCAGCGTCCCGTCGCTTTTCAGAGCATTTGCGGGTTCACGATATGTGCGCAGCACGGCTGCTCAGGTGATTTGTGCAGGCTAAAGCCGGTAACTTTGATCGTAACCACTCCGCTCAAAAGGTTGCTCTGTGGCGCAGTCCTAAAACCGTGACCGTTATCTTGCTTGGATTGGCTTTATGGTTCGTGATGAATTGAACCGATGGGGTGACGGCGACGGTTTCGAGCAGTTGGAACCGGTAGTAGATCTCGCTCGTTATCTGGCCCTGCTGCGCATCCTTCTGATCAAAGCAAAGCCCCGCTGACGGATCAGCGGGGCTGTCAACATTTGCCGTAAAGGGCTGGGGGCCGCAACGTCGGCTAGGAGGAAGGAATGTGACGGGTCGTGAGCTGCTCTTTAGATCTTCCGACATGAAAAGCGGTGCGGCGCATCAGCGCCGCGCGGTTTCCCGGGAGAAGCGGACCCGGTGCAGCCAGAGCCTGGGAGGGTTCTTATGCACCGGCTTTCTGCGCGCGGCTGCGGAAGCCGAAAAACAGGGCCGCCGCAAAACCGGCAGGGGTCAACAGTCCGAGGGACATTGGCAAGGCCGTATCCATGCTTCCCAAAGCGACGCAGGAGGACACCGAAAATGCGATGGCGAATTGCGCGGCGCCGAGCAGGGCGGACCCGATACCGGCTCCCTCGCCGCACAGGTCCATCGTCATGGCCATCGCATTGGCCGACAGCAGGCCGACCATGC
>CAXQAV010000487.1:0-12216 GCA_964221795.1 Luminiphilus sp.
CAAGAATTGCACCTACTCAATCGGCGGTTATGAACTTTCGACCGAGTTGCAAAGTCTCCTGCGTTGCATGTCTAACGTCAGCTCCATTGGGACAGTGATCCTCCCCCACTGAATTGGTCCGCCCGTATAGTTAGGAAACGGAGGATCGAATATGGGAATGAAGCGACACAGACCGGAAGAGATTGTCACGAAGCTACGGCGAGATGCTGGGTGAGCGCGGGATGTGGTACAAGTTCAACCCGTTCGAGGCTTCGGTCCGAGTGCCGCTGATCATGCAGGGGCCGGGTGTGGCTGCCGGACACAAGGAGCAGGCCCTGGCCTCGCTCGTTGATCTGCTGCCGACCTTCACCGATATCGCAACCGGCGGCACATTTGACGGCTACGCCGCCCCCATCGACGGGCGGAGCCTGTTGAGCCTGCCTGCGCGGGACAGCGACGAGGACCGTATTTTCCTCGAATTCAACGGCGAGGGGCTTTATGCGCCTGCAATGATCCTGATCAAGGGCCGATATAAGCTGGTCCACAGCCGCACGGACCCCAAGATGCTCTTTGATCTACGCGAAGATCCGCTGGAGCTGAACAATCTTGCTGGGGACCCCGCCTATGCGGACATCCTCGCTGCAATGTTTGCCGAGATGCAGACCCGTTGGGACGAGGATGATCTGGACCGCCGCATCCGCGCTTCGCAGAAGAAGCGGCTTTTCGTGCAGCAGGCCATGAAACACGGACGCTTCCCCTACTGGGATTACGGCCCACCATACGACCCTGCGAAAGTTTACGTGCGAGGCGGAACGGACCCCAGCACAACGGCGACCAAACAGCGGGGCCGCTTTCCTTACGTGCCGGTCACACCACCACAGCACCCAAGGCGCGGGCCGAAATAGGCCCGTCTCCGACCGGCTCGCGACCCGTTCGGCTAGCCCGGGGTCAGGCGCCCATGATCGTCAACAGTGTAGACCGCCGACAGCGATTTGAGCGCCTCGACCTCCGCCTGTTCCTGCTGCCATGCCATCATGGCCAGCCCGAGCATGCGCGGCATGACCATCGGCCAAATCTGGTCGTCTTTGGTGGTGAACTCTGACCAGAATGCACCCTGCACCCCGATGATGCGTTGGGCAAGTTCAGGCTCGGGCACGGGGTCCCATGCAATCGTATCGGGCAGATCGACAAAAGCAGCCCAGCTTGCCCCCCAATCATCCGGTTGATCCGTATGGGCCATGTCGAAATAGAGGTGCTGAGCGGGGATCATCACCACATCATAGCCTGCCCGCGCAGCCGCGAGCCCCGGCCCCTGACCCGTCCAACTGAACAGGATGGCGTTGTTCCCGATCCCGCCATTGCTGCCCTGCGCGGCCTCTTCCCACGCCGCGGGGCGCAGCCCCTTGCTGCTGGCGTAGCTGGCGAGTTTGGCAATGGTCCAGCCTTGCAGGTCCTTTGTGGTCTGCAGGCCATGCGCCGCCATCAACGCCTTGGCGCGTGGGCTGCCCATCCATGTGTTTTCGGGCAGTTCGTCACATCCCAGATGGATATGGCCAAAGGGGAAAAGCGCCCCGATCCCGTCAACGATCTTTTCCAGCACGTCCCATGCTGTGGGCATCGCAGGGTTCAACACATTGGCGCGATAACCCTGCACAGAGGTTTCCTCCCCCTGATCGTCAGGATCACGGGTCTCTGGATAGAGCGCAGCGAGCCCGAGCGCATGGGCGGGCGCTTCGATCTCTGGCAGTATTTCAATATTCAAAGCGGCAGCATGGGCGACGATCTCGCGCACCGTTTCATGCGCATAGAACCCACCCTGCATGGGCGCAGCCGCAAACAAACCCGGCAGAAACTGTCCCTGCCCGCGCAAGGTCAGCTTCTCCTGTATCTCGGGCAGGGTATCTACGGGGATGCGGAAAGCTTCGTCATCAGCGAAATGCCAGTGAAACCGGTTGAGTTTCAAAAGCGCCATCAGGTCGAGCAGCGCGAGAATTGTCTGCGGCTCGTAGAAATGCCGCGCGGTATCGAGATGTTGTCCGCGCCATCCAAAGCGCGGGGTGTCGACGATCTCGCCGCAGGGCAAGGGTCCGTGGCGCAGCAGGGTCAGAAGGGTGATCAGCGCATAGAACTCCCCGCCGTATGAGCCGGAAAATACCGTGACCCCGTCTGCAGTGATCAATAAACGGTAAGCATCGTCGGGCAACGCCTCGGTTTCAAAACGCACAGGAAGGCTGCCCGTAAAAACCAGCCCCTGACGCGCTGCAAGTGCAGCAACTGCATGGAATGCATCTCCCTCGCCCCCAAAGCCATCAACCTCAACATGACCCCCGGTTGGTTCCCAACCAGTTGGCTGAGGCACCAGTGGCAGGCCGTGAAAACCCGCAAGCGAACCATAGGTCCTCGCGTCCCGCCCTGCACGCGTCGGTGTGAGAACGATCATCTCCGCACCATCACGCAGCATCGGACCAAGTGGCATCCATGCGCGGTTGGCAGGTTGGTAGCCGCCCGCATATATGATTTCGAACTTATGGGGCTCGCCCGCCTCCAGATCAGGTAAGGCGACTTCCAGATAACTCCCCAGCGCCTTTACTTGCCTCCCACCGGAGGTCACCGCCAGTGGTGCCATCCCGGCACAACAGAAAACCGCACCCCGCAAGGCGCGCTCGGGCGTCAGAGTGCAGACGAGTTTTCTTCCCTGAATTCGGCAATCGTACTCCATATTATTCCAACCTCAATTCGGAAACAAAGTCATAAACATCAGAGCGATAGAAGCCACTTGTAAACTCGATCGGTCTCCCGGACTGCAGGTATCCCGTCCGCTCGATCTGCAGCACCGCAGCCCCCTCTGGCAGCTCCAACAGCTCTGCGACGGCAGCGGTCGCATTGATCGCCGTCACCCGCTGGATCGCGCGACTGGGGGCAACACCCCTCGCCCGCAGCAGTTCATAGAGTGACACGTCCACCTTGTCGGGGCGCGGCAGAATATCTTCGGGCAACGATGAATACTCTAGCGCCATCGGCACTCCGTCACCGCTGCGCAGGCGGTTGATGCGGGCCACCTGATGATGCGGCGAAAGCCCGAGCACCATCGCCTCGGTCGAGGTCGGGCGGAACAGGCCCTTTTCCAGAACCCGACTGGACGAGACAATCCCGCGCGCTTGCAGGTTCTCGGTAAAGGACACAAGGGAGGTCAGCGACTGTTCGGTGCGTTCGCCCGTCTTTCGCACAAAAGACCCTGCCCCCTGTCGCTGGACGATCAAGCCGTCTGACACGAGCTCCGCAATCGCTTTGCGAACCGTGACACGGCTGACATCCGCAATCTCTGCCAATTGACGCTCCGACGGCAGCTGATCCTCTGCCGCGAGCGCGCCTGAGCTAACCAATGCGCTGATATGACTGCAGAGCTGCTTGTAACGCGGCCCCCGCCCGTCGCGGTACCACTCCTGCTGATTCAGAAGCGCTGCAAGTTCGGCCATAGGAATCGTCCTTTTGCCAGGAATTTTCTGGTATCCATTTATAATACCAATATAAGTCCAATTTACAATGACTGACTTTTGTTCGGTAAGCAATATATTGTTTTTTATGCATTTTGTGTTGATTTTTTCTTTGGTATTATATTGGTAGTCAAAAGGCGTTTCTGCGGTAACCTTTTCTCAACACCGTCGATTCGTCGGCGCTGGACAGGGGGAAACCAATGACAGAGATGGCGCAATCCTTGCCGCACGGGGCCGCAAAACCGCGGACAAGAACCCTGCCCGAGGCTGTCTTTGCGTGGCTCCTCATCGGTCCTGCAATGCTTTTCATCGCGATCATCGTTGCATGGCCCCTTGCCGAGACCATCCGCCTGTCTTTCATGGAAGCGGGTCTGGGTGGCGAAAAATACGTGGGACTTGCCAACTATCAGGACCTGCTCGATAGCCGGAAGTTTCACGAAACGATCGTGCGAACCTTCTACTGGATGTTCCTTTCAGTCGCGCTGAAGCTGGTTCTCGGCCTGATCGGGGCGACGCTACTGAATGCTGCCGTGCCAGGTCGCGGCCTGTTCCGTGTCCTGGTCATGCCGCCTTGGATCATCCCGATGGCCATTGGCATGATCGGCTGGCTCTGGCTCTACAATGGCTACTTCGGGGTCCTGTCTGGCACCATGATGACGCTTGGCATCACGGACGGACCTTTCGAGTTTCTTGCCTACAAGCAATCGGCTTTCTACTCGGCTGTTGTCGCTGACGTCTGGGTCGGCACGCCCATGGTGACACTCTTCTTCCTTGCCGCGATGCAGGGCGTGAGCCGTGACCTTTACGAGGCCGCGTGGGTCGACGGCGCAGGGCGTTGGTACCGTTTCCGCCGCATCACGGTCCCGCAGATCATGCCTGTGATCGTCTCGATGTCACTCCTGTCCGCCATTTTCACCTTCAACAGCTTCGAGATCATCTGGATCCTGACCGAAGGCGGCCCCCGCGGCGCGACGACCACCTTGATCGTGGACACCTACAAGACAGCAATCGGCAACTTCAAATTTGGCGAAGGCTCTGCCCGCGCGGTCATCATCGTGATCCTGCTAGGCGTGTTCTCGCTGCTTTACCTGAACGTGCTCAAGTTCGTGAACCGCAAGTACGGGACCAAGTAAGATGATGGATAAATACACAAAACTCCAGCTGGTCGGCATCTACGCGGCGGTCACGGTCTTTCTGATCTTCATCTTGCTGCCCTTCTTCGAAATGTTCATGGCCTCGCTGCGCCCGCTCGAACACCTGTTCCGCAGCCCCTATCAGTTCTGGTCGGACGATTTCAGCTTTCAGGCTTACAGCGACATGTGGGACACGGTCCCGCTCTTGGGGCGCTACATCTTCAACTCTGTCTTTATCGCGACGGCAGTAACGCTCCTGACGATGATCTTCGTGATCCCTGCCGCCTATGCCTACGCCCGCCTCGACTTTCCGTTCAAGAACGGCTCGCTCGCGATCTTTCTCGGCGTCAATATGTTCACCGGTGCGGTTCTGCTGATCCCGCTTTACCGCGTGCTGCGTTCGATGGGGCTACTGAACACCTATTGGGCCATGATCGTCCCCGGTGTCGCCTTCCTGATCCCGACGGGCATCTGGCTCCTGCGGTCATACCTCGAGAAGATCCCGCGCGAGCTGGAAGAAGCGGCTTATGTCGATGGTGCGAGCCGCATGTACACCCTGCGCCGTGTGGTGCTGCCATTGGCGACCCCGGGCCTGATCGTTGTGGGAACCGCCGTCTTTATCGGTGCCTACGCCCAGCAATTCCTCTTTGCGATCACGTTCAACCAGCAACGTGAGCTGCAACCCCTGCCAGCCGGTCTGTTCGAATTCATCGGCTATCAGGATGTCACCTGGAACCAGATGATGGCCGCTGCCCTGACAGGCATCCTGCCGGTCATGGTCATCTTCCTGTTCCTTCAGAAATACCTCGTGGCGGGTCTGACGGCCGGTGCGGTCAAAGAATAGCCAACAATCAACCTAGGGAGACTAAAATGAAATTTGCAAAACTGACATTGGGAGCAGTGCTTTTGTCCAGCGGGGCAAGCATGGCTTTGGCCGACAGTCACGCAACCGAGCTGCACTTCATCATGTGCGGCGGCGAGGTCCGCGAAGCCGATCAGGCGGTAGTAGACCAATTCATCGCCGACCATGAAGGCGTGACCGTCAATCTGGAAGCCGTGCCATGGGGCACCTGTCAGGACAAATCGCTGACACTGGCCGCTGCCGGTGACCCGCCCTCTATCGCCTACATGGGTTCGCGCACATTGCGCCAGCTGGCCAACAACGATCTGATCGTGCCAGCCAATATCCCCGCAGACGCCCCCTACCAGCCCGGCGTTCTGACTACCGTCACGATTGAAGGCACAACTTGGGGCTACCCGCACGCCTTCTCGACCAAGGCACTCTATATCAACTGTGATCTGGTGGAAGCCTCCGGTCAGGAATGTGTCGCACCAACGACTTGGGACGAGATGTTTGCCATGGCTCAGGGCGTTGTCGACAACACCGATGCGGCAGGCGTTGGCCTTGCTGGCAAGGACTTCGACAACACGATGCACCAGTTCCTGAACTACCTTTACTCCAACGGTGGTGTGGTGATTGATCCAGCAACGGGCGAGAACAAGCTCGACAGCCAGCAGACCCGCGAAACTCTCGAATTCTACGGCCGCCTCGCGACAGTCTCTCAGGAAGGCCCGACCGCTTGGGAACGTGACCAGCTGAAAGACCTCTTCAACGACGGCAAGATTGCCATGTATGTGCAGGGCCCATGGGGCTACGGTCAGCATAACGCGGACATCAACCAGCTGGTTGCGCCTGTTCCTGCCGGCCCATCAGGTCAGAGCGGTTCGATCCTGATCACCGACTCGATCGTGGTCTTCAAAGGCTCGGGCCACGAAGAACTGGCGCAGGAGCTTGCGCAGCGGATCACATCCGGTGACGCGCAATATGACCTCGACAGCTCATGGGGTCTGACGCCGATCTTCGACTATGCCGCGATGGGCAAGACCGACCTCTACTACGAGAGCGGCGTCTGGCCGAACTTCACAGCGTCGATCTCGACCGGTGGTCCAGAGCCGATCGTCGAAGACTTCAAGTCGCTGCAGTCCGTCTTCACCAACATGGTGCAGGGCATCCTGCTGCAGGATGACACGGTCGACAATCTGGTGACCATCGCCGGCGAAGAGCTGGACGAAGCCCTCTAAGGCTCCTCCCACGTCGGGGCGGTGGTATGCTGCCGCCCCGATACAAACCTCAAGAATTCAAACAGGTATACAAAGTCATGGCCACTCTTGACCTTATGTCCATCAGCAAGTCCTTTGGTGCGGCAAAAGTCCTGCATGACATCAGCCTTGCGATCAATGACAAGGAGTTCGTGGTCTTCGTCGGCCCATCAGGCTGCGGCAAGTCCACCCTGCTGCGCATCATCGCCGGCTTGGAAGAGGCCACATCAGGCCAGATCATGATCGGCGGCGAGGATGTCAGCACGGCACACCCTGTGGACCGTGGTATCTCGATGGTTTTCCAGTCCTACGCGCTCTATCCACATCTGAGCGTCTACGAAAACATCGCCTTCCCGCTGCGCGTTCAGAAGATGGAAAAGGCAGAACTCGACGCCCGCGTGCAGCAGGCCGCAGGCATCCTGCAACTGACCGACAAGTTGCAGTTGAAGCCAGGTCAGTTGTCAGGCGGTCAGCGCCAGCGGGTCGCGATTGGCCGCTCGATCGTGCGCAATCCCAAAGTATTTCTCTTCGACGAGCCGCTCTCCAACCTTGATGCCGCCCTGCGCGGTGACATGCGGGTCGAACTCAGCCAGTTGCACCGCAGCCTTGACGCCACCATGGTCTACGTCACGCACGACCAGATCGAGGCGATGACCATGGCCGACAGGATCGTCGTCCTGAACGGTGGACGGGTCGAGCAATTCGGAACGCCGATGGAACTCTATCACCACCCGAAGACAAAGTTTGTCGCCCAGTTCATTGGCCAGCCCAATATGAACCTGATCCCCGCAACGGTCAGCGCTGCTGATGCAACTGGCGTCAAAGTCGCCCTATCGGGCGGGCACGAGATGGTCTTGCCAGTCGATGGCGGGCACATCTCAACCGGCGACCGCGTTGAAGTCGGCATCCGCCCTGAACATGTCCGCATCGGGGATGGTGGTTTCCCGATCTCGGTGAACGTGCTTGAGCGTCTTGGCGGCGTGTCGATCACCTATGGCACGGTTGGCGATGGTGTACGTTTCTGCGCGTCCCTCCCTGGAGACGCCCCTGTGATCGAAGGTCAGCCTCTTGCACTGACTGTCTCGCCCGAGGACTGTCATCTGTTTGACGCCTCAGGAGATGTTCTCCGCCGCAAAGCGGCCCCTGCAATCGCTGTTAACGGATAAGACCATGCGCGTTGTGACTGCCGGACTGGGCCTGCGTGCAGGTCATGTCCTCTCGATCCTGTGTGAAACCATGCCAGAGGCGGAACTGGTGGGCTACTACGACCCCGCCAGGGAGAACGCCCTCGATATGGACGGTGCAACGCTGAGCGATTCAGCCATCGCCGAACTCGTCGCAGACCAGACCTTTCCGGGGTTTCCGACAGCAAATTCCATCTCTCAGCAGCGCAAGAGTTTTCAGGCCTGCGGCAATCTCCGCCGCGAGACACCGCGCTTTGACGATCTGCAAAAGATGCTGGCTACCACAAAACCCGATCTCTTCTTTGTCGGTTCGCCCAATATGTTCCATCTGGATCATATCAAACTGGGTCTTGCCGCTGGCCTCCGGATTTTCACCGAAAAGCCGGTCGTGACGACCAAGGCCGAAACAATGGAACTCGCCGCATTGCTGGCCGAACATGGCACGGACAGTGTGATGGTCGGCCTCGTTCTGCGGTATTCCCAGCACATGGTGGATTTGCGCGCAGTGCTGGACCAATTAGGCGACGTCACTTCGCTTGAAGCCAACGAGCATATCGCCCCCTATCACGGTGCGTTCTTCATGCGGGACTGGCGGCGGATGTTCGCATGGTCGGGAGGCTTCATGCTGGAAAAATGTTGCCACGACATAGACATCTACAACATGGTCACCCGCTCACGGCCCACGAAAGTGGCGAGTTTCGGCGGCCGCAAATCCTACGTCCCTGCCAACGCCCCGACCGCGAATGTAGAAAACCAGATCATGCACCAGAAGCCCTCGATCTGGAACAACGTGGCGGATGCCTTCCACTCTGACGGGGATATCATCGATTTCCAGACCGCAATCCTGCAATACGAAAGCGGTGCCTCTCTTGCGTTTCACACCAACCTCAATGTGCCTGACGAGCACCGGCGGTTTTGCGTGATGGGCACACATGGCATGGCCGAAGGCGATTTCGTGCGCGGCACGCTAAAGGCAACTGCCCGCAACGGCAGCACGATTGCTGCGCATGACTATACGCAAATGGACACCTCCCGCGCTTCCGCGCACTACGGCGCCGATCACATGATGATTGATGATATCGCGGCCTTCCTGCGCCGCGAGGCCGACACGTTGCCCGTAGGCGTCGTCGATGCGCTGGAAGCGGGACTTGTCGCAATGGCGCTGGACGAGGCAAGGATCTCGGGACAGATGGTCGACATGCGCGAGACATGGGCTGAATTTGACAGTTTTGGATTGAAGAAATGACTGCTGAAGCGACCACCCCGGGGCAACTCATGGCGCGCGAGTCCGCTGAATGTTTTCGCGTCTTTGCCGCAGCCGCGGCACAAGAAATCCCCGGACCTGCCCCTGCCAAGCCCCGCGCAATCTATACCGTCGCGCGCGGATCATCCGACGCGGCCGCAAATATCCTGTCCTATGAATTCATGCGCGAGCTGGGGGTTCCGGTGACGTCACTCCCGCCATCAGTGTTCTCGATCGGCAAAGGAGTCGATCTGACCAACTGTGCCGCATTGGTGATCAGCCAGTCTGGGGCCAGCGATGATCTGGTGCGCTCGGCCAAAGGAGCCGCAGCCGCCGGAGCCAAGGTCATGGCAATCACCAACCAGCCGGAAAGTCCCGTCGAGGCCGCGTCGTCGCTGACCGTTCCGATCGGCGCGGGTCCCGAACTCGCCGTGCCTGCGACCAAATCTGTGGTGGGGTCCGTTGCAGCTGGTTTGGCCCTGCTGGGTGCGATCAAACCAGCTTACCGGACCCAAGCCCAAGGTGCCGCATTGGCCTTACGCGACGTGACTGCCACCCTGCCCCGGGCCGCTGCCCTACAAGCCGCTTTCTTGCGTGCCCATCATGTCTATGTCATCGGTCGCGACACTGGCTTTGGCGCGGCACATGAGACCGCTCTCAAGCTCAAGGAATGCTGCGCCCTGCATGCCGAAGCCTACTCGAGCTCCGAAGTGCTCCACGGCCCCCTGCAACTGGCGACCAACCCGCTGATGGTTCTGATGCTCGATACCGGCCAGCCAGAAATTCAGGAAAGCCTTGATCAGGCAGAGGCACGGTTCCGCGCGATCAAAAGTGACGTCCACCGCGTGCGGGTCCGTGATCTCTGCCCCGCGCCACTTGTTCCGGCAGCAGCGGCAGCCCTTTTGCTGGCAGCAATATATCCCGTCATTCTCAATACCGCGCTGTCATTGGGGCTGAACCCTGATACACCCGAAACACTCGCCAAAGTGACGCAGACCACATGACCGACGCACTCGCAAAATGGGCCACATGGCGCGAAATTCACCAGCAACCGCAGGTCTGGCGGGACTGGGGTGCTGCGCTGGATCTGTCTGGTCTGCGCGCGTGGATCGCGGCCCAATCCTTTGACAGCATCTGGTTCTGCGGCGCGGGCACAAGCGCCTATATCGGCGATATTCTCGCCGCAGCGATCAAAGGCACACGTTCAGTTCCCACCACGGATATCGTCGCAGATCCTGCGCATCTGCTGACCGGAGAACGGCCATTGGTTGTCAGCTTTGGACGGTCAGGCAATAGCACCGAAAGCATCGGCACCCTCGATGCGCTGGATGCGCTGCTGCCGGATGCGCCACGGTTGAACATCACATGTAATCCAGAAGGCGCGCTGGCAACCCGCCCGTCACATGCGCCGACAAAGGTCGTCCTGTTGCCGGAAGCCACCCATGACGCGGGCTTTGCCATGACTTCGAGCTTTTCAACGATGCTCCTCACGGCATTGGCCCTGTTTGACGCCCCATCTGACGTGCCAGCACGTCTGAACACATTGGCCGATGCGTTGGAGACCCTCTTGCCGCAGTTTGCCACCACCGCGCGGCCTGACCGCGCAGTCTATGTCGGGGCAGGTCCACTGGCTTTTGCCGCAAGGGAAGCCGCGCTGAAGGTCATGGAACTCTCCGCAGGCCAGATCCCCGCTCTCTGGGACAGCACGCTCGGGTTCCGCCACGGGCCAAAGTCCTTTGTGACGGATGGCACGGCAATCACGATTTTCGGCTCGGACCACCAACCGACTGCCGCATATGATGCAGATCTCGCCGCTGAATTGCGCAAGCAGTTCCCGCAGGCCCGGGTCGAGACCATCGGCGCCAATGGCGATATCGCGGTTCCTATGCCCTTCGGTGCGGCGTGGTCCGCCCCGCTTTGCATTGCCGCTGCCCAGATCCGCGGCGTGCTCTGGTCCGAAGCGCTGGGCCTCAACGTCGACGATCCATTTGCTGGCCAAGCGACGCTCAGCCGTGTGGTATCGGGCGTCAAACTCTATCCGGTGTCAGCATGAGCGCAGTCGGCATCGACCTTGGTGGCACAAAGATCGAGACACAGGTCTTTGATGACAGCTGGGCTGTAATTGCGCGGCAGCGGCAGACGACGCCGCATACCTATCCGGAGCTTGTCGCGGAGATGGCTGCCCAGATCGGCTGGGGTCTGGACCAGGCTGGCGCCGATGCACCGGTGGGAATCGGTGCAGCGGGTCTGATCAACCCCGTGGACGAGCTGGCACTGACCGCGAACCTTCCTGCGACAGGGCATCCCTTTCCTGCCGACATCGAAAGGCGGATCGGACGCCCCATTACCTACGTCAACGACTGCCGCGCGCTGGCCCTGTCAGAAGCGGTCTTCGGGCGCGGGAAAGGACATCGCACCGTCATGTCGCTCATCCTCGGCACCGGCGTTGGTGGCGGTATCTGCGTCAACCAGCGCATTCTGGAGGGACCCACCCTAACGGGGGGCGAATTCGGCCATACCTCTGCGCCCGCACATCTGGTCGCTCACTACGGTTTGCCGGTCTACCCTTGCGGTTGCGGGCGCATGGGCTGTATCGAAACCTATATCTCCGGCCCGAACCTTGCACGGCTGGCAGAACTCCTGACCGGTGCGGTGGTGACACCGCAGGAGATCGCGGCCGCCCGCAAAGATGCCATGGCAAAGGTCTGGCAAATCTGGTGCGAACTGACAGCCGATCTCTTGCATACACTCACCCTGACAGCCGATCCCGACATCATCGTTTTGGGTGGTGGCCTGAGCCAGATAGACGGTCTGATCCCGGATCTCGCGCAAGCTGCAAAATCGGCGCAACTCTCCAACTTCAGCACACCGCCGCTGACTCTCGCCGAAGGGGGCGACACGAGCGGCGCGCGCGGTGCGGCATACGCAGCGTGGCAGGCAGTAAACGATGGTTGAGGTCTTGCGCGATATCATCAAGGCGAACCGTGCGGGCGCGGCTGTTGCTATTCCGTCAGTCTGCTCGGCGCACCCGGATGTACTGCGCGCCTCGATGACGCTTGCCGCTGAATTGAACCGCCATGTGG
>CAXQAV010000488.1:0-2948 GCA_964221795.1 Luminiphilus sp.
CCCTACACGACGCTCTTCCGATCTCAGGACGATCCTGGATCGTCCTGCGCGGCCACGGTGCGCAGCCCGTCCACAATGCCCTGAATGCGGCCCTCGTCCAGCATCAGACGGTCCATCATCGCAGTAGACAGACCCTTGTCGGTGCCATAGGCTAGGTCTTCCTTGTTGGCGGCGATGATCTCGGCGCGTTTGGCCCAGACCGCATCTGCGGCTGCATTGAGTGCGGCTGTCTTGGCCGCTGCCGGTGCTGTGGCAAGGATCGTGGCGGCGGCCCGCGCGTCCGCGCCGATCTGTGTCACCATCGGTCCGATTGCGTCGTGATCGTTCATCGCATCTTCCTTTGTCATAGCACCATATCATCGCGGTGGATGAGCGCGGCACGCCCTTCATAGCCGAGCAGCGCGGCGATGTCAGCGGACTGGCGGCCCATGATCTGCCGTGCTTCCGCACTGGTATAGCGGGTCAACCCCTGCCCCAGATGCACCCCATCGGCACCTGCAATCGCCACCAGGTCACCCCGCCCGAAAGGGCCGCTGATCCCCGTCACGCCAGCCGGCAAAAGGCTCTTGCCCTGCCCCAAGGCACGGGCAGCGCCGGCAGCAACTGTTACGGTGCCCTTCGGTTTCATCGCACCGATCCAGCGCTTGCGCGCGGCCTGCGGGTCAATCTGGGCAGAGAACCACGTCGCGAGGGCCCCTTCTTCCAGTGCGCGCAAGGGATGCAAAGCACTCCCCAGCGTGATCGCCATCGCACAGCCGCCTTCGGTTGCCATGCGCGCGGCCATGACCTTGGTGATCATCCCGCCTTTGGAAAGGCCCGAACCCGCATCACCAGCCATGCCCTCGATTTCCGGCGTGATCTTGTCGATCAGCGGCAGATGCCTGGCGGTCGGATCAAGCTTGGGGTTCGCGGTATAGAGGCCGTCGACGTCAGATAGCAGGACCAGCTGGTCTGCCCCCGCTGTCACCGCCACCTGCGCCGCGAGGCGGTCATTGTCGCCATAGCGGATTTCATCCGTCGCCACCGTGTCATTCTCGTTTACGATGGGGGTCACGCCAAAGCCCAGCATGGTCTCCATCGTTGCACGGCTGTTCAGATAGCGGCGGCGGTCGTGGGAATCTTCAAGCGTGACAAGGACTTGGCCGGTGATGATGCCATGGGGACGCAGCGCCTCTTCATAGGCGCGCGCCAGCCGGATCTGTCCGACAGCGGCGGCCGCCTGCGACTGCTCCAATGGCAGGGCCGTACTTGGCAGGCCGAGGATACCGCGCCCCAATGCAATCGAACCGGAAGACACAAGGATCACATCGGTCCCGCGCTTGCGGATGCGCGCGACATCTTCGGCCAGAGACAGCAGCCACTCCTGCCGCAGCTCTCCGGTGGCCGAGTCGACCAGCAAGGCCGAGCCGATCTTGACGACAAGACGTTTGGCGTCGCTCAGGGTTGCCATGGCGTGTCCTCGCCCTGCGCCTCCTCGGCAGCCTTGCGGTGGCGGAGGCGGTTCTCGTCGATCTTGGCGCGCAAGGCGCGCAGGACCTCGGGGATGCCCTCGCCGCTGACGCTCGACATCTGCATCACGGGGCCTTCCGCAACAGCAGAGAGTTCATCGACCAGAAACGCGCGTTCCTCTTCGTCGAGTGTATCGATCTTGTTAAGTACAGTGATCCGCGGCTTGTCCGCCAAGGCGCCACCGTAGGCTTCGATTTCATCGATAATGGTGGTGAGATCCTTGGCTGGATCACCTGACGTGCCGTCGATCAGATGCAAAAGCACCGCGCAGCGTTCCACATGGCCTAGGAACATATCGCCAAGCCCCTTGCCCTCGCTTGCGCCCTCGATCAGGCCGGGGATGTAGGCCACCACGAACTCGACCTCATCGATGCCAACAACGCCAAGGTTGGGCACAAGGGTCGTGAAGGGATAATCGGCCACTTTAGGACGCGCGTTCGAGGTCGCGGCGAGAAAGGTTGATTTCCCCGCATTGGGCATCCCCAAAAGACCAACATCCGCAATCAGTTTCAAGCGCAACCAGATCGTCCGCTCGATCGCTTCCTGCCCCGGATTGGCGCGGCGCGGTGCCTGATTGGTTGCCGTCTTGAACCGCAGGTTCCCCCAGCCGCCGTTGCCGCCCTTGGCGATCACGACACGCTGACCGACCTCGGTTAGGTCGGCGATCAGGGTCTCTTCGTCTTCGTCGATGATTTCGGTGCCCACGGGCACGCGGAGAATCTTGTCCTCGCCGTCTTTGCCGGTGCGCTGGTTGCCCATACCGTGCTGGCCGTTGGTGGCATAAAAGTGCTGCTGGTAGCGGAAGTCGATCAGCGTGTTCAGCCCGTCGACCGCTTCGACGATCACGTCACCACCACGTCCGCCGTCGCCTCCATCAGGACCGCCGTATTCGATAAACTTCTCCCGCCGGAACGAGATACAGCCCGCACCACCGGCACCGGACCGGATGTAGACCTTGGCAAGATCGAGGAACTTCATGGATTTGGCTTTCTTGGGCTGTTCGCCTTGGGCGATAAACTACTGCGCGGCGCTTCTCAAGCGGTCCACTGCGCCCGCGGCAGACGGAAATAATGCGTCAAGGTCGGCACACGGCGGACAAAAGACGCTTCATAGGCTGTCTGCCAGTGCTGGAAACCGCATTTGCGCGGGACCGCACCAGAGGCCGGATTGTCGTGCCATGTGCGCGCCTTGAGAGCGTCCCACCCATAGTGAGCAAACGCATGGGCAACCGCATCTCTGACGGCTTGCGTGCCTACACCCGCACCGTGCACGTCACTCGCGAACATATAGCCGATCTCGACATCGGTCACGCCAATCGAGCCCACAAGCTGCCCGTCGCGGCAGACGCCCCAGACAAAGCCATTGCTTTCATAAGGCTTGCAACGGCTGCGCGTGAATGCAGGCTCTGGTGGCCATGGCCAGCGTCCCAACTGGCGCAC
>CAXQAV010000489.1:0-7569 GCA_964221795.1 Luminiphilus sp.
CAGGCGGACCTTCATGCGGTGGAACGGCGGGGTCTCGGAGAAGCTCTCTTTCCACTCGAGATCGGCGCAACCGGGGAGCGTGCGGATATGCGCGATCACCGCGTCAATCCCAGCGCGGCTGCCTGCAATGGTCCCGTTGATGCCTTCCTTGGCGATCAGCAGGGTACCCGAAATCCCTTGCGCCTTGCAGAGGGCCTTGAGCGGGGTCTGGATGGCTTCGAGGTCGTCGAAACGGGTGAACTGGTAGCGTGCGGCGATCGTATACATGCTTTGCCCATACGCCTGCGCGGAGATTTCTTCAAGCGTCGCAGGGGGCTTTGCCCCCGACCCCCTCTCGGGGGTCTCCCCCAGGATATTTATGGGCCAATAATGGCTAGAGGCGGGCGGCGGCGCGGGCAAGGCCGTCAGCAACTGCGGTAAATGACTCGGCCCGTTCCAGTTGTGCCTGCGGGAAGAGCGCGGTCATCTCGGTCTCGACGACCGAAAGCAGGCTCGAGCCGCCCACAAAGACGACCTTGGCAATTGCCTCAGGCGGAATCGCGGCGAGAGACAGGGTCTCGCGGGCGCAATCGGCAATGCCGTGCGCAAAAACGGACAGGATCTCCCGCATCATCTGGTCCTGAAGTTCTGCAACAAGACCGGGAGCGATCACGCTGAGGTCGATATCCGTGTGGTACGTGTCGGCCTCGTTCAGGGCGATCTTGCCCGCTTCGACCGCAAAGGCGATGTCATGGCCTAGTTCCATCTCGAGCACCGTGTGCAGATGCCGGAAGGGCTGCGTATTGACCCCGAGGCGCACAAAATCCGCCGCCATACGCAGGTTGTCGGGCGTGTAGAGGGACGGGATCTTCTGCCATGTTGCCAGATCGTTGTAGAGGGCATTGGGGGCGACATGCCGTCTGTCCCCGAAGACATTGCGCAGTTCTGACCCCATGCCGAGAAGGGGCATGACACGCGCAATGCTGATGGCACGGTCAAAATCCGTCCCGCCGATGCGCACGCCCTGACTGGCGATGATGCGGGTTTCCGCCCCCTCGCGGGTAAAGACCGAGAAATCCGATGTGCCCCCGCCGATATCGACGCTCAAACCGTAGGCGTCCGGCCCGAGCGGGCCACTGGCAAGTGCCGCGGCCTCGGGTTCGTACATGAAGGTGACGTCCCGAAAACCAGCAGTCAGATAGGCCTCGCGGAGGTCCACTTCCGCCTGCGCATTCCGCTCCGCATCGCCCGAGTGGAAGCGGACGGGCCGACCCGAAAGGGCGCGGTCAAAGCGCTGACCTGTCTCGGCCTCGGCGCGGGCGCGCAGCATTTCCAGAAAGCGGGCGATCACCTCGATCAGGGTGAGCTGTTCATGAGCAATCCGGCGCCTTTCGCGCATCAGCGGCGTGCCGAGCACCGATTTTAGCGCCCGCATGAACCGCCCCTCGCGTCCGTCGATCAATGCCGCATTGGCCGCAGAGCCATAGATCGTGGACTTCCGGTCATAGTCGAAGAAGACCGAGGTCGGCAGTGTCTGCCGCCCCGGTTCGACCGTGATCAGGCGGGGTGAGCCGTTTTCCATGATGCCTGCGGCAGTGTTGGATATGCCGAAATCGATACCCAGAACAGCCATCGGAACCTCCGTTTGCGGGCGGGAAAAACGCGCGGGATAGGGGTTTGGCTTGGTCGGGTTAACACAAGATTTGCGGTCGCGCTTGCGGGACAGCGCAGTTAATCTAGCGCCGTCAGAAAAGGAACTTTGCATGACCCACGCACTGCTTGTGATCGACGTCCAGAACGACTTTTGCCCCGGAGGCGCGCTGGCCGTTGCCGGTGGCGACGAGATCCTGCCCGGGATCAATGCGCTGATGGCCGAATACGAGGCCGTGATCCTGACGCAGGACTGGCATCCGGCGGGGCATTCGTCTTTTGCGAGCAGCCATGATGCGGCCCCGATGTCATTGACTGAGATGCCTTACGGCCCGCAGGTGCTCTGGCCCGACCACTGTATTCAGGGCAGTCTGGGGGCGCAGTTCCATGCGGATCTGACGGTGGCTCGCGCCGATCTGATCATCCGCAAAGGGTATAATCCGGCGATCGACAGCTATTCGGCCTTCTTCGAGAATGACAAGACGACGCCCACGGGGCTCGAGGGTTATCTGCGGACCCGCGGGATCACGCAGCTGACGCTGGTGGGACTGGCGACGGATTTCTGTGTGAACTACTCGGCGGTTGATGCGGCGAGATTAGGGTTTGCCGTTACCGTCAGGCAGGCCCTCTGCCGCGCGATCGACTTTGACGGCTCGCTTGCTGCGGCGCAGGACGGGATGGCCGCAGCGGGGGTTGTGCTCGCCTAGCGACCCTGCCGCGCGAACCAGACGGACGAGACACCGCCGACCATAATGATCACGAGGCCGATGAGGCTGAGTGTATCGGGCCAGTCCCCGAACACCGCCCAGCCTATCAGCATCGCAGCGAGCAACTGGCTGTAGATCAGCGGGGCAATCACGCCTGCGGGCGTCGTCCTGTTCACCAGCACCAGAAGCAGGTTGCCACCCGCCGAGCCTAAGGCAGAGATCAGGATCAGGCCAAAGACAGGCAGCGTGATCTCGGGGCGGTCCGCGATGGCAAAGGGCGACAGGATGACCGCGCCGATCACGAGTTGCGAGAAAAGCAGGAAGCGCGGCCGGAACCCGCCCGCGAGCCACCGTGTCGCCACAAGGTATGACCCGTGCAGACAGCCGGCGAGAATGGCAAACCCCATGCCGGTCGTCATCCCGAACCCCGGTTTGACAACAAGCAGAACACCCAGAAAGCTTGCCAGCAAAAGGAATGTCCGCCACGGGGTAATGCGTTCTCCCAATAGCAGCGCAGAGAGGAAGTAGGAGACAACCGGCCCCACGAAGAACCCGCCAAAGACATTGGCCAGCGGTTCTGTGCGCAGCGCTGTCAGAATACAGACGATCCCGCCCGCAATCAGTGCCGCCCTGAGGTAGAGACGCCAGTCACGGAAATGCGCCAGTTCGGCACGCTGCAATCCGACCAGCGGGAGCAGAACGGCGGCCGCCAGTGCGAACCTTGTCCAGGCCACAAAGGTCTGCGGAAAGCCCGCGCCTGTCAGAAGTGTTGCGGCCGCGTCGCCGCCGACGATCAGGGTCATGGCACAGACGACCGCGATCACCAGCCGAATGGTATAGGGGTTGCTGCCTGTCACCGCGTTCTTCCGCCAGTTGCTCGGGATGGGTAAAGCACAGTTGCACTCATGTTTGCACCCCGCCTGTGTCCTTCCGGCGTCGTTTTTCTTGCAAGATTTGGCATGGCTTGGTCTAAAGCGGTGGCCAAGAAGGGGGACACTATGGTCGACATCGCAACGCGGGTCTGGAACCACAAATGGAAGATTGATCCGATTGTGCGGTCGCTGATCGACACGGACTTTTACAAACTGCTGATGTGCCAGTCGGTGTTCCGCAACCACCCCGACACGCAGGTCACATTCTCCCTGATCAACCGCACGAAATCGATCCGTCTGGCCGAGCTTGTCGATGAAGGCGAGTTGCGCGAGCAACTGGACCACATCCGTTCGCTGCGGCTGACACGCGGCGAAAGCACATGGCTGCGCGGCAATACCTTTTACGGCAAGCGCCAGATGTTCACACCTGCCTTCATGGAGTGGTTCGAGAACCTGCAACTGCCGCCCTATCATCTGGAAAAGAAGGATGGCCAATACGAGCTGACATTCGAAGGCACATGGCCCGAGGTCATGCTCTGGGAAATCCCTGCGCTCGCCGTCATCATGGAGTTGCGCAGCCGTGCCGTGCTCAAGGATATGGGCAAGTTCGAGCTGCAGGTTCTCTATGCCCGGGCGATGACCAAACTCTGGGGAAAGATCGAGGCGCTTAAACCCGTTGAAGGTTTGCGCGTTGCCGATTTCGGCACGCGGCGGCGGCACAGCTATCTCTGGCAGGACTGGTGCGTGCAGGCGATGATGGAAGGGCTGGGCGACTCGTTTACCGGCACGTCGAACTGCCGGATCGCCATGCATCGCGATATCGAGGCCATCGGCACGAATGCGCATGAATTGCCGATGGTCTACGCGGCCCTTGCCAAAGACGATGCGGCGCTCCGGCAGTCACCTTACGATGTTCTGGCCGATTGGCATGAAGAGCATGACGGCAATCTGCGGATCATCCTGCCCGATACATATGGCACCAAAGGTTTCCTTGAGCGTGCGCCGGACTGGCTGGCCGGATGGACGGGAATCCGAGTGGACAGTGGCGACCCTGCAGTGGGGGCCGAGACGGCCATCAACTGGTGGAAGAGCCGTGGCGAGAACCCCGCAGAGAAGCTCGTGATCTTCTCGGACGGTCTGGATGTGGACAAGATCAAGGAACTGCACCAGCAGTTTGCGGGGCGTTGCCGTGTCGGTTTCGGCTGGGGCACGATGCTGACGAACGACTTTATCGGCTTGGTTGCCAATGACGGGCTCGCCCCTTTCTCACTGGTCTGCAAGGCCGTCGCCGCCAATGGACGCCCGACGGTTAAGTTGAGTGACAATCCGCGCAAGGCCATGGGCCCTGCCGATGAAATCGCCCGCTACAAAAGGGTATTTGGTGTCGGCGCGCAGGAAACGATCGACGTCAAAGTCTGAGCCGTCTGGGTGCTGACCGGCCGATTGGGCGGTGACCGCGGCAATGCTTGCTTGGCTGCAGGCGCGCGGCCCCGTCCCAGATGCGTAAGGGCTACGCGACAGAAGCCATCACACTCTTGGGATCAAAGGCGATCTGGGTCCGGTTCTTGCCCGCGCTCTTTGCCAGGCGGAGTTGCGCGTCGGCGCGCTTGATCAGCTCGTCCAGACCGAGGCTCGCGCGAGACCAGTACCCGCCTAGACTGATGGATGCCTTGACCGACTGACCACGCACAATCAGCGCATCCTGACTGATCAGGTCACAAATCCTCTCGGCGACGACTTTGACGTCCCCTTGCCCGATTTCGGGCAGGTAAACTGAAAACTCGTCGCCGCCCTGACGCGCAAAGATCGCGTCATCCCGCAGGTTCTCGTTGATCCGCGACGCGATAACCTCAAGCACGGCGTCACCGATGTCGTGGCTATAGCTGTCATTGATCGACTTGAAGTTATCCACGTCGAAAGCAAGCATGGCCTGCCCGACGCGCGGGTTGAAACGACGCCTTTCAACGACGGACTGGAGACCGCGACGGTTCAACAAATTCGTCAGAGGGTCGCGGGTAGCGTCATCCTGTAATTGCATGCGGGTCTTTTCCATTGCGAGTTCTCGCCGGAACACGATCCCCAGCACGACCATGCCGACGATATTGCTCAGAAACAGTTTCGGCCCCACCGATCCGATAAGGCTGAGCGCGATTTCAAGCGGAAGCGCGAAGAGGGCGAAGATGGACAGGGAAACGACCACGCCCAAGACGGCATCCGCCAGATACGGGTTACGGATCAGCGGACTGATCCATCTGGCGCAAAGACACGCGAGTCCGTAGGCCATCACGAGACCGACGATACCTGCCGGCAGACCCGCTCCCCCGATCCAGAACCTGCACACAAGTCCAAAGGCCATCGCGATCAGCCCGGCGACCGGCCCGCCATAGACAACAGCAGCCCCCAGCAGGAGGCTTCGCGTGTCAAATATGAAGCCCTCTGCAAGGACCAGCGGGTTTGTCATGCCGATCACAATGGCAACACCGAACAAAAGGCCGATGGCGTACTCCCGAGATC
This sequence comes from Luminiphilus sp., assembly GCA_964221795.1. GTDB lineage: Bacteria > Pseudomonadota > Alphaproteobacteria > Rhodobacterales > Rhodobacteraceae > Yoonia. The sequence continues at coordinate 5,723 of CAXQAV010000489.1, forward strand.
GTCTGTCCAAAACGCGATGCAGGACAAGGTTGAAAAGAAAGGCAATGCCCATCACCGCGAGGGCGGGCGCCAGCAGGATTTGAAAATGGGCCATTTTGAACATCCATTCCGCGAATGGAGCGCAACTTCAAAGACATTAGTTAAGATCAGGTTTGCGCCTGCCGATCAGGCGCTATTCCTCGACCTTTCCCCTCAGGGCTTTGACTTCACCGCGCGCCTTCTTGGTCGCCAGCCGCCGTTTGACCGACCCGAAGGTGGGCTTTGTGGGAACACGTCTTTTCGGCTTCTCGCAGGCTTTCAGGATCAATTCCGCCAGTCGGTCCCGCGCGATCTCGCGGTTGCGGGCCTGACTGCGGGTGTCCTGCACAAAGATGATCACCGCGCCGTCTTGGGTCCAGCGTCGTCCGGCAAGGCGCTTCAACCGCGATTTGACCGGGGGCGGCAGGTTGGGCGAGCGCGTGGCTTCGAAGCGCAGCTCGACCGCCGTCGACACCTTGTTGACGTTCTGCCCGCCGGGGCCGGAGGCGCGCACAAAGCTTTCGGTGATCTCCCAATCGGCGATCTCGATCTGGTCGTTGATGCGCATTCTGGTCCCTTAGCACATTTCCCTGGCGGTGGCTTCTGTCTGTAAAGCTGCCATACGCGAGCCATACAGCTGCCATACGCTGTCTGTACAAGGAAAAAGGGCCACCCCGGCGACGGGATGGCCCTTTCCTGAATTAAGGGAGGTGGTTCGGTTAGGATCTCCACCTTGGGTCTTCTTCAGCCAAGGGCTGCCTTAGCTGTGAACCTCCCAAGTTGTCCCGACACACTTCTCCAATACCTCATGATGCACTGGATCACCTCCTTTCAAATGTTTCGCCTGAAAGAAGATTCGCACACATCTGGCATATTTCAAGTAAAAAGATACCAGCGGTGGCGTTTATGCTGGCCGCGCCATGATCCGCCCAACAATGATGCGAAATGGCACCAAAGCGAGCAAAGCGATGCTCAGCTTCACACCCCAGTCAGCAACGGCCAAAGTCACCCAGAGCGGCACCATCGGACCGGTGTTCAGGAAGGGGGCTGCATCCTGCGCCCACATGACTTCTTCTGCGGCGGAGGCGCTCAAGCCATTGAAAACGGCTGCAAAAGAGATGCTGAAGAAGATCGCGGTGTCAACTGTGGAGCCAACCAGTGTGCTGCCCAGAGGCGCCTTCCACCAGGACCCTTCGCGCAGGCGGTTGAAGACGGCGATGTCCAGAAGCTGCGCCACGAGAAACGCCGTTGCTGAACCGATCGCAATGCGGAGCGCGACGGCAGGATATTCGTAACCATCACCCTGCAACATGATTTGGCTGCCGATCAGCGAACAGATGATGCCGACGACAAGGCCCGAAAACACAACCTTCCGCGCGGCGGCAGGTCCGTAAACGCGGTTCATGACGTCGGTCACGAGGAACGCCAGCGGATAGGTAAAGGCACCCCATGTCAGCAGACCATCGAGAATAAGGAACTGAACGAGGATGTTGGACGCCACCACAATGATGGCCATGGCGAGAACGCCGGGAAGGATGCGTGTCATATCAGGTATCCGTTTTTACAAGGTTGCGGCACTTGGTCCCCAGCCTCGGGGACACCGCGACCTAACGCCGGTTTAGTTGTCCGTCAACTGATATTCGACGATCTCGGTTTGCTGCAGGCTGCGAAAGTTGTCGTCGGAAATCATCGTCATGACCAAAGCGTCACCGTCCCGCCAGACGCTGATCCCTTCCAGATTGTCATGTGTGAAGAGGGAAGTTTCCAAAAGGGTCTCTTCGTTGCTTCCGTCGATCGCAAACCGCCTGACCCTGCTGCGGAACCCGAGA
>CAXQAV010000490.1:0-4176 GCA_964221795.1 Luminiphilus sp.
GGCCCGGGCTCCGACTGTTTTAGCCCATGTAATAAACGTTACAAAAAGACAAGCATTTGTTTCATTCGCCGGACAGAAGCGCCCGCCGATGGATAAAATGCCCGCCTTTGCAGACGAGGCGGCGCAGACGCCGGGCAGCCACCGCCGCTGATGTCTTGCCTAGCATAGTGTCCTTTGCCTATGCTCAGCACAGAGAACATGGCGGTTAAGCTGAAACGTACCGTCCAACAAGAAGAACGAAACCTAATGGATCGTATGCGCAGCCTGCGGCAGATTGTGACTCTCGCCGATGCTGGAAACTTTCGCAAAGCCGCCGAGCGCCTCGGCGTGACGCACTCCGCCCTGAGCCAAGCCATTGCAAAGCTTGAAGACTCCTACGGCGTGCCCCTGTTCGTGCGCAACAAGCAGGAAACGGTTCCGACCGCTTTCGGCCGCCGTATGGTTGAGGCGGCCCGTCAAGCGCTGGTGGAGATCGAGCGCGCCGAGCGCGACGTCGCTATGATGCGTAACTGGGAAACCGGCATCCTGACCATCGGCTCCGACCCCAATGTCGCCGAAAGTCTGCTTGCGCCGGTCCTGGTTAGCATGATGCGCCGCCATCCTAATGTTCGGATCAATCTTCTGTCCCGCAACTGGCAGGCGATGGAACAAGGCCTGATCGACAAGAGCATCGACATCTACGTCGGTCTGGCCCCTGACCGCCGCACGGACGCGCTGGTCTATGACAGCATTCCGCTGGCCCCGCCGATCTGTGTCTGTCGGGCTGGGCATCCGTTGGTGGGCAAGGGTCCGCTGCGGATCGCTGACATCCGGCCCTTTCCGCTGCTCGCGGCCGATGCGCCGACCTGGTACCACGAGACCGTACGCCAGACCTACCCCGAGGAACTCAACACCCTCGATGCCGTCCGTGGCACTTTTTTGATGACGCAGGATCTCGGTCTGATGCGCAAGATGATCGCGGAGACCGACGCTCTGGGCGTGCTGCCGCGGCAACTGGTGGCACAGCAGCTCAAGCGCGGTGAACTGGCCAAGCTCAAATTCGTGCGCGAGCCCTTCCGTGGGCGTCTGCCGGGGGTGATCGCTCGGCTCGATGGCTACCCCCTCCCGCCCATCGCACAAGCCCTGGTCTCCCGGATTCATCGGGCTGTGCAACGGGCCAGCAATGAATCCCGCCGCCACAGTTTTTGATTTCTTGAAATTGCGGAGCTCCGACGACACTTCTTTACGCGGGACGATCCGCAAAACCCATCACCCTGTGAGGTTTGATGCAGCGCGTACGTAAGGCCGTTTTGCCCGTTGCTGGCCTGGGCACTCGTTTTCTGCCTGCGACTAAGGCCATGCCCAAGGAAATGCTGACCGTGGTCGATCGGCCGGTGATCCAGCACGCGGTTCAGGAAGCCCTGGCCAGCGGGATTGAGCAGCTGATCTTCGTCACTGGGCGGGGCAAGACGTCCATCGAAGATCACTTCGACCACGCCTTTGAACTCGAAGCAACGCTGCAAGCACGCGGAAAACACGAGGCGCTGGCAACCGTAGAAGCGACCAACTTCCCCCCCGGCACCATTGCCTATGTCCGCCAGCAGGAACCGCTGGGCCTGGGGCATGCGGTCTGGTGCGCGCGGCATGTCATTGGCGATGAGCCCTTTGCGGTGCTGCTGCCTGACGACATCATCCTCGGCGATCAGCCGTGTCTGGCGCAACTGCTGGAGGTCTACGACCGTCTGGAGACCTCAGGCGCCAATCTGATCGGTGTAGAAGCGGTGCAACCGGAAATGACCCGCAAATTCGGTATCCTCGACATCGACACCTGGGACGCAGACGGCACGTCTTTCAGCGCGCGTGGCATTGTTGAAAAGCCAGAGCCGGAGAACGCGCCCTCGAACATGGCCGTGTTTGGCCGCTATATCCTCGATCCCTCAGTCTTACGACACCTCGATCGGCAGGAGCAGGGCACCGGCGGGGAGATCCAGCTGACCGACGCCATCGACGCCAGCATCAAGGACGGCGTGGTGACCTATGGGCACTTGTGCGAGGGCCAGCGCTTTGACTGTGGTTCCAAGCAGGGCTTTGTTCTCGCCAATGTCGCCTACGCGCTGCAGGACGCTGAACTGGGGCCGGGACTGAAGCCAGCGATCAAGGCTCTGATCGGTGACGACACCGACTAGGCCGGTGGCTTGGCAGACTCAGACCCCCACAGCCCGTCAGGAGGGGCTTGGCGGGGTCTTCTCGCCCCGATCAAAGGCTTCCCAGCCTTCGCCCTGGAACGCATCCACGCCGAGTTGGGCCATGACGTGCGGGAAATCGACCATGACCCAGTTATCGACAATCTTGCCGTCCACCACTTTCCAGAAATCCATATAGCGGATCTCGACCTTTTTGCCGGTCGGCGCGATGCCCATGAACGTGCCTGAGTGCGTGGCTTCCTGCCGTCCGAAAGCAGCGGCCCACTCGCCCATATAGAGGCGGGCTTCATCGACGCAGACCTTGTCGGAAAAGGCGGCTTGAAAGGGTTTCTGCCAGTTGTCCTGAAACGCGCGAAGGCCGTTTTTGGTGCCGCAGCCGGCGTTGCCCATCCAGCGGAAGTTTTCCGCGAAGAACTCGCCAATATCGCCGATCCGGTGGTCGTTGAGCCCGTCCACCATGCCTTCGATGACAGCGCGGGTTTCGGCGGTTTTGCTCATGTCCGTGTCTTTGCTGAGCACGGCCTGTTCGGGACGGGAGCCTTTCATGGGCGGGGCCTTTCTGGCTGGGGATTTCGGTCTTCACAGCCATATTGCATGCGCATGCAAAGCCGCCAAACAAAAAAGGCCCGCGCCGAACAAGCGCGAGCCTTTTGAGAAATCGTCGGGGACGGGAAGGGCTTAGAACAGGCCTTCGATATCGCCGTTGTCGTTGAGCATGATGGCCTCGGCCGCTGGGACGCGCGGCAGGCCGGGCATGGTCATGATCTCACCGCAGATGGCCACGATGAAGCCTGCCCCCGCCGATAGCCGCACTTCCCGCACCGGCAGGGAGTGACCCGTCGGCGCACCGCGCAGGTTTGGATCGGTGGAGAAGGAGTACTGCGTCTTTGCCATACACACCGGCAGATGACCGTAGCCCGCTTCTTCCCAGGCCTTGAGCTGATCCCGGATCTTCTTGTCGGCTAGCACCTCGTCGGCGCGATAGATGCGCTTGGCAACGGTCTCGATCTTTTGGAACAGGCCCATGTCATCAGGGTAGAGCGGCGAGAACTGCGCCATGCCGCTGTCGGCGATTTCCGCCACGCGGACGGCCAGGTCTTTGACGCCTTCGGAGCCGTGCGCCCAGTGCTGGCACAGGATAGCCTCCGAGCCCATTTCCTCGACGTAGGCCTTGACCGCAGCGACTTCAGCGTCGGTGTCGGTCACGAAGTGGTTGATGGCAACAACCGCTGGCACACCAAAGGACTTCACGTTTTCAATGTGACGGCCGAGGTTGGAGCAGCCTGCTTCCACCGCCGCAACATTTTCCGCGCCCAGGTCTTCTTTCTTGACCCCGCCGTTCATCTTCATCGCGCGGACGGTGGCAACGATGACCACGGCATCCGGCGCGAGACCGGCCTTGCGGCACTTGATGTTCATGAACTTCTCAGCGCCCAGGTCGGCCCCAAAGCCCGCTTCAGTGACCACGTAGTCGGCAATCTTCAGCGCCGTGGTGGTGGCGACCACGGAGTTACAGCCGTGGGCGATGTTGGAACACGGGCCGCCGTGGACGAAGGCCGGGTTGTTTTCCCGCGTCTGCACCAGATTGGGCTGCATCGCCTGCTGCAGCAGCACGGTCATCGCGCCGTCAGCCTTGATATCGCGGCAGTAGACCGGGGTGCGGTCCCGGCGGTAGGCGACGATGATATCGCCCAGCCGCTTCTTCAGGTCATCCAGATCGGTGGCCAGGCACAGGATCGCCATGACTTCCGACGCGACGGTGATGTCAAAACCTGCCTGACGCGGGAAACCGTTGGAAACGCCGCCCAGCGAGGTCACCACGTCGCGCAGGGCGCGGTCGTTCATATCCAGCACGCGGCGCCAGACCACCCGGCGGGTATCGATCCCCTGCTCATTGCCCCAGTAGATGTGGTTCTCGATCATCGCCGCCAGCAAGTTGTGTGCGGACGTGATGGCGTGGAAATCACCGGTGAAGTGCAGGTTCATTTCTTCC
>CAXQAV010000491.1:0-2103 GCA_964221795.1 Luminiphilus sp.
GACCCTGACCCACGCCGATCGTGGCACCCACATTTTCAAGCCGGACAATCCTGACGACTGGGCCGGCTTCATGATGTGGGTACTGCCGCTCTGCCCTGCCGACAAACGGCAACCGAAAGGCATTTACACTGTCGCAGGACGCGGGCTGACGGATACATCGGAGCCGACGGTTTCAATCATGAACACTTCCTCACATGCCGCCGTCGCCGACCGTTTGGGGCAACCCCTTGAACAGGAACGCTGGCGCGGGAACATCTGGCTGGACGGACTGGAGGCATGGAATGAGCTCTCTTGGATCGGCAAAACCATCTGCATTGGCGAGGCAGAGCTTTCGGTGATCGAGCCGATCCAGCGCTGCATGCACACCACCGCTAACCCCCACACCGGTCGGCGTGATGCGGACACATTGGGTGCTTTGCGCGACGGCTGGGGACATCAAGATTTTGGCGTCTATGCTGTTGTGACGAAGACCGGTAAACTTGCTCTGAACGATACCGCAGAGGTGATCTGACACATGGAATTGCGTTTTCCAGAGGTGGAAACACCCGACGAGGCAAGCCTCGAGAAAGGCCGCCTGCTGTTTGCGGGCGAGACCACTTTTCTCAAGGGTGTCGTGGCCATGAACGGCCTCCCCCCTGCCGACCGGATTGAGGTCTGTTTTGCGGGGCGTTCCAACGTGGGCAAGTCCACACTGATCAACGCACTGACGGGGCGCAAAGGTCTTGCGCGCGCCTCGAACACACCGGGCCGCACGCAGGAAATCAACTATTTCACTGCCGGTGATATCTACGTGGTCGACCTGCCCGGCTATGGCTTTGCCAATGCGCCCGTGGCCGTGGTCGAGAAATGGCAGAAGCTGCTCAAGCAATATCTGCAGGGCCGCCAGACACTGCGCCGCGTCTTCGTGCTGATCGACGCGCGGCACGGCGCCAAGGCTGTGGATGAAGAGATTATGTCGCTCCTCGACGCTTCTGCCGTGACCTTTCAGGTCGTATTGACCAAGACAGACAAGCTGAAGGGCGATGCGCTGAAAGCCTCGCTCGACAAGACCCGCGCGGCACTGGCCAAGCACCCTGCCGCTTTCCCCGAGATTATCCTCACCTCATCCGAAAAGGGCGATGGTATCCCGACTCTTCGGGCCGTCATCGCGGGCATCCAATGAAGAAAAGGACCCAAGACATGAACCGTGACTGGATCGCGACCGCAAGAACTCTGGCAGAAGCATTGCCATTCATGCAGCGATACGCAGGCGCTGTGGTCGTCGTGAAATTCGGCGGGAACGCTATGGGCGATGAAGAGGCCATGGCCGAATTCGCCCGCGACATCGTGCTGATGAAACAAGTAGGCGTGAACCCGGTGGTCGTCCATGGTGGCGGGCCGATGATCAACGAGATGCTCGACAAGCTGGGGATCAAATCGGAATTTGTGCGCGGCAAACGTGTGACGGATCAGGCCACTGTCGAGGTGGTCGAGATGGTCCTGACGGGCCTTGTGAACAAGCGTATCGTGCAGGCAATCATGGACGAAGGCGGCCGTGCCGTGGGCCTGTCGGGCAAGGACGACGACCTCATGGTGGCCGTGGCGGACGATCCGGAACTCGGCTTTGTCGGCAAACCGGTCGAGATGAACGTGCAAGTGCTGCGCGATCTCTATTCCGCGGGCATCATCCCTGTTGTCGCTCCCGTGGCGACCGGCATGCAGTCGAACGAGACCTTCAACGTCAATGGCGATACAGCAGCCGGGGCAATCGCGGGCGCGCTCAAGGCTGACCGCCTGCTCCTGCTGACCGATGTGCCCGGCGTCAAGGATGCCAACGGCGATGTCGTGACCCAGCTCAGCCCCGATCAAGTGCGCCAGATGACGGCGGAAGGCACCATCGCGGGCGGCATGATCCCCAAGACGGAAACCGCGCTGACGGCGATTGAGGCGGGCGTGCGCGCCGTGGTGATCCTTGACGGGCGCCTGCCCAACGCGAGCCTGCTGGAACTCTTTACCGAGCATGGTGCAGGTTCCATCATCCGCCAGCCACGGGACTAGATTGGACGGCGCGGTCTCTCAGTCGGAGGCCCTCGCCGCACTGCTGGCTCCGCTTGGGCTGCGCGC
>CAXQAV010000492.1:0-11033 GCA_964221795.1 Luminiphilus sp.
CGACGACATTCGATGTGGTGGCCAGCGACGGGGCCTATGTAGGCGGGGTGATCGCTCCGGGGGTGAACCTGTCGCTTGAGGCGCTGCACAATGCGGCTGCAGCCCTGCCGCATGTCGACATCAGCAAACCGCAGCAGGTGATCGGCACGAATACTGTGGCTTGTATGCAATCGGGTGTCTTTTGGGGTTACATCGGGCTGGTCCGTGAGATATGCGCCCGCATCAAGGCCGAGCGTGGCGTGCCGATGCGCGTGATCTCGACCGGTGGCCTCGCTCCGCTGTTCCAGCAGTCCGAGGCACTCTTTGATGCCTTTGAAGATGACCTGACGATTCACGGCCTGACCGTGATCTACCGCTATAACAAGGAAAACGGATGACTAAACGACTGATCTATCTGCCTTTGGGGGGTGCCGGTGAAATCGGCATGAATGCCTATGTCTACGGCTATGGCAAACCGGGGCAGGAGCGTCTGATCGTTGTGGACCTCGGTGTGACCTTCCCTGATATGGACGGCTCGCCCGGGGTGGACCTGATCCTGCCGGATATTGCCTGGCTTGAGGCGCGGAAAGCGCAGATCGAGGCCATCTTTATCACCCATGCCCACGAAGACCACGTGGGCGCCATCGGTCACTACTGGGAGCGTCTGGGTGTTCCTGTCTACGCCCGCCGCTTTACCGCCAATATTGCGCGCCGCAAACTGACCGAGGCTGGTCATCCAGAAAGCGTCGTGAAGGTCGTCGAGCCATATCCGAATATGATCAAATGCGGTCCTCTGACGGTTTCGTTCCTTCCGATCAGCCATTCCATCCCCGAAAGTGCCGGTCTGCTGATTGACAGCCCAGAGGGGCGTGTCCTGCATTCGGGCGACTTCAAGATCGACGAGACCCCTGTGGTCGGTGATCCGTGGAACGAATTGCTCTGGGAAGGAGTCTCGAAGAACGGCGTTAAGGCGTTGATCTGTGACAGTACTAACGTCTTTTCGACAGCCCCCGGACGCTCCGAGGCGTCGATTGGTGATCATGTCGCCGAGCTGATGAAAGATGCCGAAGGCATGGTCGTGGCCACTACCTTTGCCAGCAACATCGCACGACTGAAGACGCTCGCAATTGCAGCGCAAAAGGCCGACCGCTCGGTCGTCCTGCTGGGGCGTGCCATGCGTCGCATGGTTGAAGCCGCGATCGAAGAGGGCATCCTGACCGGGTTCCCCAGCACTGTGTCACCCGAAGACGCGCAGAACATCCCGCGCGAGAACCTGATGCTCTGGTGACGGGTAGCCAGGGCGAGCGTCGCGCGGCCTCGGCCCAACTGGCGCAAGGCAACTACATGGGGATCAAGCTGAAAGAGGGTGATACCTTCCTCTTTTCCTCAAAGACGATCCCCGGCAACGAACGCGGCGTGATCCGCATCATGAACCAGCTCTCGGAACTGGGCGTTGATGTGGTCGATGACGCTGGCGGCAAGTACCACGTGTCCGGCCACGCCAACCGCCCCGATCTGGAGCGCCTGCACCAGATCGTCAAACCCCAGATCCTGATCCCGATGCACGGCGAGCACCGCCACCTGCGCGAGCATGTGAAGCTCGGCAATCAGAGCGGGATCACGGGCATCGTGGCGGTCAATGGCATGATGATCGACCTCTCCGGCAATGCTCCGACCGTGGCAGAATACATCGATACGGGTCGCACCTATCTCGACGGGTCTGTCCAGATCGGTGCGCTCGACGGGATCGTGCGGAACCGTATCCGGATGGCGCTGAATGGTCAGATGGTGGTGACGCTGATCATCGACGAGAACGACGAGCCTCTGGGCGAGCCTTGGGTTGAAACCAACGGGCTACCCGAAACCGGCAACTCCGGCGCGCCTCTGGCCGAAGTGGTGGAAGAAGACCTCGGCCAGTTTGTCATGCGCGCGAGCCCCAAGACGCTGCGCGATGATGACAAGCTGGAGAAAGAGCTGAAGTCGATCGCCCGCAAGACCGCTTTGGACGAGATCGGCAAGAAACCCGAAGTCATGGTGATCATCAGCCGGTTGGGGTAGGTGCCCTTGAAGGCGCCTTGCTTGCCAGACTACCATGCCGACGAACCCCGCATTGACCAAAACCAACCGGCAGGAGACTGATGTGTTGAGATTGAGAACGATGGGTGCGGTGACTGCAGCCGCAATCGCTCTGACCGCTTGTATCGAGGTCCCGGATTTCTCGGGAGGTGGTGTCACTTACAACCGCAATGTCGCGATCACCAATGAAACCGGCCAGACGATCTGGCGCCTCTATGGCGCGCGGGTCTCTGGTGGTTTTGGATCGTCGAACATGCTGGGGGCTGAGGTGCTGCCGAACGGGGCGACGACCACAGTGAATTTCGAGGATGGTTCTTAATACTGCCGCTACGACATGATGGCTGAATTCCGCAGCGGGGAGACCCGGATTATGTCGAACGTGGATGTCTGCTCGGTCAGACGGGTGACTTTCCGTTAGGCGGGGCGTTTGGGGGAACCCCGACCCAAGATGTTGTCATGCTTTGAGGGAGAGGGCAGGTCAGGTTTCACCCCGACGCCCGCTTAGTCCTTTGCCCGCTCAGCAAAGCTTTTTGCCAGAAACGCAGGCACATCTTCGCCCAGACCCGCGACGTCCGGTTCGTTCCGGCCGCCACGATCGCGCCCGCGTCCACCACGGTCGCGACGGGGCTTGTCGTCTTGTCTTGGCTTCTCGTCACGCTTTGGCTTGTCGTCCTCGCGCGGTGCCTCGGCCTCAATCTCTTGTGCAGGGGCTTCGTCCTTCTTGCGGCGACTGCGGCTGCGCTTGGGTCTGTCATCAACCTGCGGTTTGTCGTCTACGTGGTCGTCGGCCTCGGCTTTGCCGCCCTTCATCGGGTTCTCGATGCGCGGGATGCTTTGATCCACCAGCGCTTCAACCGCCTCAAAGTACTTGTTGTCGCGCGGGATGCAGATCATCACCGCAGTCCCTTTGCGACCGGCACGGCCGGTGCGGCCGATACGGTGGACATAGTCCTCGGCATGGCTGGGCACATCGAAGTTGAACACATGGCTGACGTTCGGGATATCGAGACCACGGGCTGCGACGTCAGAGGCTACAAGGAAACGCAACGTCCCTTCGCGGAACTTGTCGAGCGTCTTGGTGCGGTGGCTCTGGTCCAGATCACCGTGGATCGGGGCCGCCTGATACCCGTATTTGTTCAGTGATTTGGCGACGATATCCACATCCGATTTACGGTTGCAGAAGATGATCGCGTTGGTGCAGGTCTCGCCCTCGGCATCGATCAGAGCGCGCAGCAGGGCGCGTTTCTCGGAGGCTTCGCTCTGCTTGTTGGAGCCTTTGAACATGACAACACCCTGTTTGATGTTGACATTGGTGGTTGCGGCACGGGCCACCTCGATCTTGGCGGGGTTCGACAGGAAGGTATTGGTCAGACGCTCGATCTCGGGGGCCATTGTGGCCGAGAAGAAGAGGGTCTGACGGGTAAATGGCGTGCGTTTGAAGATTTCCTCGATATCGGGAATGAACCCCATGTCGAGCATCCGGTCGGCCTCATCCACCACCATGATCTTGACGTCAGTGAGGATCAGCTTGCCGCGCTCCAGATGGTCGAGCAGGCGACCGGGGGTGGCAATCAGCACATCCACACCCTTGTCGATGATCTTGTCCTGATCCTTGAAGCTTGTGCCGCCAATCAGCAGAGCGCGCGTCAATTTGGTGTGTTTGGCGTAGACGTCGAAATTCTCGGCGACTTGCGCGGCCAGTTCGCGGGTAGGTGCCAGCACAAGCGAGCGTGGCATTCGCGCACGCGCACGGCCACGACCCAGAAGGGTGATCATCGGCAGCGTGAAACTGGCGGTCTTGCCTGTGCCGGTCTGGGCAATGCCTAATACATCGCGGCCTTCCAATGCGGGCGGGATCGCGCCGGCCTGAATAGGGGTTGGGGTTTCGTAGCCGGTTTCTGCTACAGCTTTGAGAACCTTGGGAGCAAGGTTCAAGTCGGAAAACTTGGTCATATACGTCCTATGTTTGCGGGGGTCGGTCCGCAATGATGTGATAGGACGCATTCCCTCCGCGTCCCGCGTCTGTTGCCATGCAGGTATCCCAAATGCTGCGGAGCGTCAAGGAAAGCCCCCTAGACCTTGTCCAGACGTGACTTTTCCGCCGCCTCACGCATTTTGGCAAACCGGCGAAAGACCGTTCCGTCGTCGCGGTTCAGCAGATCAAGAAGGTGCCGCACGAGAGTGCCGATGGCCGGAGCCTTTTCCGCGTCCCGCCAGAGCGGGGCCAGTAGATGCGCCTCAAGATCGCCTTGCAGGACCGAGAAATCCTTCATGCCCATCGGCAGCGTGGATTTGTTGCGGTCCTTCACCTTGAATGCCTACTGCGGCGGCAGGCCGGAAAAGGCGCGCTCGGCCTCGTAGATCTTCAAGAGCGAGAAGAACATGTTCACCCGCGCGGCAAGGTTGCGGTCGGCTTCGGTTTTCCCGTGTTTGGCAAAGGTGATGACAGCCGAGATCAGCCAGCGGGTGGGCAGGGTTTCCAAGAGCCAGTTCTCTTCTTCGGCCCAGAGGCGGCGGAAGAGGGCAGGCGCGCCCTCGGGGTAGGTATGTTTGCGCAGATGGGCAATCAGCAGGCCATGCAGCAGCGCCAGTTCCGAATGTTCCTGAAGCTCCCCAAGCAGCGCATGGCGTTTCTTCTGGGTGCGGCTGAGGCCCTCGGGGCGAGGAAGTTCCTGCGGGGGCAGGGGCTGCGCCTTGAGCACTTCGAAATCGATGTCCGGCGGCGGCAGATCCTCGCCCGTCAGCAGCGCGCGGCGTTTCTGGTATTGCGGCATCAGCGCGCCGATGCCGCCGGGGAAGGTTTCGCTCTTGTCGGTCACGTGCTGCCTCTTTTGCTGACGCCAGAAAACATAAGGAGGGGCGCTATGGCAAGCTGGCGGTGGGGTGCTGGACAGGCGTGTAGCCGCTGCGCAGGGCCGCGACGATCGGGGCAGGTGTCAGGACGGAGACCGTCCCCTGTGGCCGTGACAGGGGCGGGCCGTAGCCGCCGGTCGCATAGGGCAGCAGGCGATCCGACTGCACAAGCATCGGCTGACCCTGCCACAGAACGAAAGACCCGTCCGGCATATCCTGCAGGGCTGCCTGAAAGCGCACCTGCGCGCGCTGCCGCGTCACGCGCGCGCGGTGCAGGGTCCGGTCCATGGTCATCCGGTCCGTGGCCGCCCCTTGCCCCGCTTGAAAAGCCTCCACAAAGGCGCGCGCCGCTGCCCGCCTGCAATAATGGCAAGGCCTGTGCCCTGCTGCGAGGCCCACAGCCTCATCAAGAAAGAAGAGCGCCGTCCAGCTGCGGTGTGGCATGGGACCGTGATAGACCCCGCGCGGATGGTCCAAGGTGCAGAGAACCCAATGAGGATGCTGCCAGCGGGATGTGCCGAGCTGCTCCTGCGCATCATGAAGGATACCCCTGTTTCCGGTGAACAGGCCCCTTGCGGCATCAGCGACAATCTCGCCGGTCGGCAGAACGCGGTTTTGCAGTGACATGAGCGGAGCCTAACGCCAGCCCTTCAGCGTTCAAGCCTCATGCTTCTCCTGTTCCCAAATACCTTTGGTGGAGGCGCCTGGCACGGGCGGCGGGGGCAACGCCCCCTTAAACCAACATATCTTTCGTCGCCGTCAGCTTGATCTCCGGATAGTCCCGCACCACGCGGTCGATGTCCCATTGCAAGCGCGTCAGGAACACCGTGTCACCGTCATTGTCGGTCGCGATATGCTGCTTGTTGGCGGCGACGAATTTGTCCACGGCCTCCTTGCTGCCCGCCACCCAGCGGGCCGAGGTGAATTGCGAGCCTTCAAAGCGCACCGGCAGCCCGTATTCGAGCTCGATCCGGCTGGCGAGCACCTCGAACTGCAGCGCGCCCACGACGCCGACGATGAACCCCGACCCGAAGGTCGGCTTAAAGACCTTGGCCGCGCCTTCTTCGGCGAATTGCATCAGGGCCTTTTCCAGATGCTTGGCCTTCATCGGATCACCGGCACGGCAGGATTGCAGCAGCTCCGGTGCAAATGACGGAATGCCGGTCACGCGGATCGCTTCGCCTTCTGTCAGCGTATCACCGATGCGTAGCTGCCCGTGGTTCGGGATGCCGATGATATCGCCCGCCCAGGCTTCCTCTGCCAACTCGCGGTCGGCAGCGAGGAAGAGCACAGGGTTGGTCACGGCCATCTGTTTCTTGGACCGCACATGGGTCAGCTTCATACCGCGCTCGAAGTGCCCCGAGGCGAGGCGGACAAAGGCCACGCGGTCGCGGTGTTTCGGGTCCATATTCGCCTGCACCTTGAAGACGAAGCCGGCGACGGTCTTTTCCTCGGGTGCGATATTGCGCGGCTGGGCGGATTGCACCTGTGGTTCGGGGCCATAGGTGGCCAGCCCGTCCATCAGTTCCTTGACGCCAAAGCTGTTCATGGCCGAGCCGAACCAGATCGGCGTCATCGAACCATTCAGCACCGAGGTGGGATCAAGCGGCGGCAGGAGTTCCTTGGCCATCTCGATCTCTTCGAGGAACTTCTCCAGCAAATGCGCAGGCACATGCTGGGCGAGTTTCGGGTCGTCGATGCCGTTGATCTCGATGCTTTCGGCGACCTTGTTGCGGTCGGCACGGTCCATCAGTTCCAGCCTGTCGCGCAGGATATCATAGCAGCCGATAAACTCGCGCCCGACACCGATGGGCCAGCTTGCGGGGGTGACGTCAATGGCGAGGTTCTCTTGAATCTCGTCAATGATTTCAAAGGTATCGCGGCTTTCGCGGTCCATCTTGTTACAGAAGGTCAGGATCGGCAGGTCGCGCAGGCGGCAGACCTCGAACAGCTTCTGCGTCTGGCTTTCGACACCTTTGGCCCCGTCGATGACCATCACGGCGGCATCCACCGCCGTGAGCGTGCGGTAGGTATCCTCGGAAAAGTCCGAGTGGCCGGGCGTGTCGCCCAGATTGAAGCGGTATTTGCCGAAATCGAACGACATTGCCGAGGCCGAGACCGAGATGCCGCGGTCCTTTTCCATCTGCATGAAGTCCGAGCGGGTGCGCCGTGCCTCGCCCTTGGCGCGCACCTGTCCGGCCATCTGGATGGCACCCCCGTATAGAAGGAATTTTTCGGTCAGCGTCGTCTTGCCGGCGTCGGGGTGCGAGATGATCGCAAAGGTCCGGCGGCGGGCAATCTCGGGGGGAAGAGTCGGGCGATTTGTCATGGCAGAGGCTTTATGCGGTCTACCGAAAAAGGGCAATCGGGCGGCGCGCATTAACCAAAGAATAGCAAAGGCGGTTTAGTGCTTGCTCATGGTAAACAAAGCCTTCCTTTGGCCTTTTGTGTCACTGCTCCCTGCGGCCTGTGGCGGCGGCGGTGGCGGTGGCAGCGACATTGATCCCCGCCTGGCTCGCCTCGACATCTACGAGGCGCAGCGCCTGCGCGTTCTGGGGGACCCAACGGCCGGTGTGCAGGGCATGGCGGTTACGCCGGATGCTGCACTGCCCAGCACAGGGCAGGCGGTTTTTCAGGGGGCCGCGACGCTCCTGATCGAAAGGGCGGTCGACAATCTGTCATTGGCGGGCGATGTCACTCTGACGGTGGGTTTCGGCGACCAGAGCGCGGCAGGCGCTGTGACGAACCTGTTTGGCGGCGGGGCCACCGGTGGGATTGCGGACTATACCGGTTCCCTCAGCCTCTCAGGCGGGGTCAGTGACGTGTCATTCCCGCTCGACTATGCGGGCACGCTTACCGCTGGCACGGAAAGCCTGAGTTTCGCGGGAAGCATGGTGGCCTCGTTCCTTGGTTATCCGGTGGCCGGTTTCACCGCGCGCGATCTGGAGGCTGTCATCGACACCAATGGCGTGATCCGGTCGGGTGCCATCGTTCTTTTCGGAGAGGGGGCCGTTGCACCGCCGCCGCCCGAGCGGCTAGCCGCCTGAGGCCATCCGAAGAAGGGCTGCCGCCTTTTCCAGATCGATGAGGTTATCCTTGACCTCATAGTCATGGTACTTCTTCAGATCGTGCCGGGCAGCGGGACCATCCTGCGCCGAGATCGCGCTGGTGCGGGGATCAATGAGATGTGACTCGGCCGCGATGCCTTCGGCGTAGATGATGTGGTGGTCGTCGAAGACAAGCTGGTAGTAGTCGACAAAACCACCGGTGCGGCGCGTGATCTTCTTGTTGTCGACCAGCTGGAGCGCCTTGATCATCACTTCGGACCGGCCCGCGTCGATCCGGTCATCGCGCTGATAGATGAACAGTCGGTGGTCGGGCCTGAGAACCAATGGCCCCTCGTTGTTCAGGACGCCCTTCGCGATCACGACGGGCGCAAAGCTGCCCGTGGCGCGCAGGGTGCTGCGGAGGATCTGCCGCAGCGGCCGGGCTTCCGCATCACGGGTCAGGACCTTATCGCCCTGCCGCAGGTCCTCGATAGGACACATACGGCCATCGGGCAGCGAAATGCGGGTCCCTTTTGCAAAGGATCCCGTCGCAGCTTCGGCAAACCGCCGTGTGGCCGTATGTCGGGCGATGCCGGCAAGCCGGTAGTCGGTATGTGGTCCGAGATCCCCAATGGCAGGACAAAGATGTCTGCCGCGGTGCCGTTGTCCTCGGCAACAAGGATGATCGCTTCATGGGTTCGCCACTCGCATCCATGAAGGTCAGGCAGCAATCAAGATGCAGCCTGTGACCGGAGATGTCGTCAAGTCGCCCCGCGTCCTGATCCGGAACCAGAGACAGAAGCCGATGCTGGGTTTTCGGACGGATCTGGTACACATCATCCAGCACCAATTCATCCGCAAACGAGATGGTTTCACCCTTCATGACGCCATCGGTTGTCACAAAGTCGGAGGTGGGAATGACGTCGATGGTAAGCGGGCGGGACTGCATATCGCAGCGTTACACGTTTGTCTCGGACAGGTGAAGTCAGCAAAAGCGATTTGCCGAAAAGGGGGTGCAGTGCTACCTCGCACATGAAGAAACATAAGAGAGGGACGACGACAATGGATCTGGGTATCAAAGGCAAGCGGGGATTGGTCTGCGCATCCTCCAAAGGTCTGGGCCGTGGCTGTGCCGAGGCGCTAGCTGCAGCCGGTGTTGACCTTGTGCTGAACGCGCGGGGCGCCGAGGCGCTTGAAGCGACCGCACAGCACATCCGCGACACTTATGGCGTGAACGTGACCACCGTGGCTGCCGACGTTGCCACTGACGAAGGCCGCGCCGCCTTGCTCGAAGCTGCCGGTCAGGTGGATATTCTTGTCAACAACGCGGGCGGCCCGCCTCCGGGTCTTTGGTCCGACTGGGACCGTGACGATTTCATCAAGGCGCTGGATGCCAACATGCTGGCCCCGATCGCGCTGATGAAAGCAATGCTGCCCGGCATGATCGCGGAGGGCTGGGGCCGTGTGGTGAACATCACCTCCGGTTCGGTCAAGGCGCCGATTCCGCAACTTGGCCTGTCGAACTCGGCCCGTGCCGGTCTGACCGGATATGTCGCAGGCACGTCGCGTCAGGTGGCCCAGCATGGCGTCACCATCAACAACATGCTGCCCGGCATCCACGCAACGGACCGCGCTGTCAGCCTCGATACAGGTGTCTCGAACGCCCAAGGGATCAGCATCGAAGAGGCCACCAAACAGCGTCAGGCGACAATCCCCGCCCGCCGCTATGGCACCTCCGAGGAATTCGGGGCGATGTGCGCTTTCCTCTGCTCGCAGTATGCGGGCTTTGTCGTAGGCCAGAACATCGTTCTCGACGGTGGCGCGATCAACGCCACGATCTGATGGCGCAGGGCTATAGCCTGAAGGACCAGTTGTTCAACCGCGAGACGGTCGGGCGACTGGGCCAGGAATTCGAGGCGGCGGGGGTTTTTGCCTCCGCCCCTTTTGTTCAGGACGTGCTGCGCGACATGGCACCGCTCGAACTCAAGGAGCGGATCAACCTGATCGCGGACGTCCTTGCGCGACATCTGCCTGATACATTTCCAGAGGCGGCCGAGGCGATCCGGCGCGCGCTTCCTCCGCCGCTTGACCCTGGCCTCAGCGACAATGACTTCGGCCATTTCATCTATGCGCCGCTCGGGGTCTATGTCGAAACCCACGGGCTCGTGGATCGCCGTGACGCAAGCCTTGACCTGCTCGAGGCGCTGACACAGCGCTTTTCGATGGAATTCTCGATCCGCGCTTTTCTGAACCGCTGGTCAGAAGAAACCCTAGCCCGAATGGCAGATTGGGTCCGCCACGATCATTATCACGTCCGCCGCCTTGTCAGCGAAGGCACGCGGCCACGTCTGCCGTGGGGGCAGGGAATTGCGATCGGTTACGAGAGAGCCCTGCCGTTGCTGGACCAGCTTCACGCCGATCCGACCCGTTTTGTGACGCGGTCGGTCGCCAATCACCTCAACGACATTGCCAAGCGCGATCCCGCAGCGGTCATCGCAAGGCTGGAGGGCTGGATGGGCGAAGGCCGCCAGTCCGACAAGGAGCTGTTGTGGATGCGTACCCATGCCTTGCGCGGATTGATCAAGGCCGGACACGGCCCTGCGA
The DNA here is from genome assembly GCA_964221795.1 of Luminiphilus sp. Lineage (GTDB taxonomy): Bacteria > Pseudomonadota > Alphaproteobacteria > Rhodobacterales > Rhodobacteraceae > Yoonia. The sequence continues at coordinate 10,560 of CAXQAV010000492.1, forward strand.
TGGCACATCTGGGTTACACGCCCGATGCCGAAGTGGCGATTGAGGCGTTTTCTTTGATGCCGCGGGAGTTGCCGCGCGGGGATCGGGCCGAAATATCTGTGAGCCTCTCTGTGCCTCAGGAAACGCCGCTCATCATCGACTATGCGATCGATTTTGCCCGCCCCCACGGTAAGAGCGCAAGCAAGGTGTTCAAGCTCAAGACTTTTTCAGCCAAACCCGGCAGGCCTGTCGTCGTCGCGAAGTCGCACCATTTCAAAGACGATGCGACGACCTTCACATTGCATCCCGGCGTGCATCGCGTCAGCTTGCAGATCAACGGCCAGATCAGGGCCACGCAGGAATTCACGCTGACCTGAGCTTGCCCCCCGGCGTAACAGTTGCTAGGTGCTGGATACCCAATTGTTTTCGTCAGGATCGTCTGCGCCCCATGCCCACCCCCCGACTTGAGGTTTCTCATATCGTCAAGGAATTTGG
>CAXQAV010000493.1:0-4690 GCA_964221795.1 Luminiphilus sp.
GAACAGGCCCGCATCGCGTCGTTGGTGCAGGGCATTCCCGGCATGGCCGACCTGCTCGCACAATCCGGCGGCACGCTTTCGACGGTTGTCATTGATCTGGATAAGGGGCGGGCAGCGCGTGGCGTCACGCCGCAGACACTCGACACGGTCCTGAGCGACACGACGAACTGGACCACCTTGCCGGCGGCTGCCGACCTCGCGGGACTGGGTCAAAGACCCAACTATGCGCAGGTGTTCCTGCTGCGTAACGGAGATGACATCTCGCTCCTGCTGCTTCCGTTGACAGGGCAGGGATATGGCGGGCGGATCGACGCGATCCTTGCCCTTCAGGGCGACATGAGCACCATCGCCGGTCTTGCCGTTACCGGACACAACGAAACCCCCGGTCTGGGGGCGAGGATCGAGGAGCATGCGTGGCAAGCGCAGTTCCAAGGCACGTTGCTGCGCAACGAAAGCGGCGATCTGCGTTTCAGCGTCGCGCGGGGGATCGCGGAGACGCCCTATCAGGTGGATGGCATCACCGGCGCGACCAGCACCGGGCGCGGCGTTACCAACATGGTCCGTGTCTGGCTGGGACCCGATGGCTACGGCCCGCTTATTCGCGCAATCGAACGGGAAGAGTTCTGAGCAATGGCCGCGCGTTTGGATTTCTGGGCGACCCTGACCGAGCCGCTGATCCGGCAAAATCCGGTGACGCTGCAAATCTTGGGTATCTGTTCGGCCCTTGCGGTCACAACGTCGATGGCGACCGCGCTGACCATGTCGGTTTCCCTTACCGCGGTTCTTGTTCTTTCGGCTGCCGCAATCAGTCTGATCCGCCGACATATCCCGGACACGATCCGCCTGATTGTGCAGATCATCATTGTCGCGTCTTTGGTCATCGTCATTTATCAGATCCTGCGCGCCTATTTTGCGGAAATCAGCCGCGCCTTGTCTGTCTATGTCAGCCTCATCACAACCAACTGCCTCGTCTTGGGGCGCACCGAGGCATATGCGCGTCACCATGCTCCTCTGCCTGCAGCTGTCGATGCTTTGGGCAATGGGCTGGGATACTCGCTCATACTGCTTGTGATTGGCGGCGTGCGCGAGTTGATCGGGCGTGGCCAGTTCTTTGCCTGGCAGGTGCTGCCGCTCACGGAAGCGGGCGGCTGGTTTACTCCTTTGGGCCTGATCTTGCTGGCACCTTCGGCCTTTTTCCTGCTGGGCGGGCTGATCTGGGTCATCCGATCTGTCCTGCCCGAACAATCCGAGCCGCCCGAGCATGTCGCCCCTGCGGATGTCAGGGGCATGAAATGACGGAGCTCTGGCACCTGTTCCTGTCCGCTGCCTTTGTAGACAACATGCCGCTGACGCTGTTCCTCGGGCTTTGCACGTTCCTGGCACTTTCCAAGCGGCCTGAGAGTGCTGTCGGCCTCGGCATCGCCATGATCTTTGTGATGGGGGTGACAGTTCCGCTCAACTGGTTGATCTTCCGTTGGCTGCTGGCGCCCGGCGCATGGGGCTGGGCGGGGGAGCCTGATCTTGACCTGTCCTATCTGGCGCTGATCGCCTTTATCGGTGTGATCGCGGCAACGGTCCAATTGCTGGAGATGCTGCTGGATCGGTTCTTTCCGGCGATTCATGCGGGTTTCGGAGTGTTCCTGCCACTCCTGACGGTGCAATGTGCAATCCTTGCAGGCAGTCTCTTTATGGTGGATCGGTCATACAACCTGGCTGAATCCGCCGTTTTTGGACTTGGTAGCGGGGTGGGGTTTGCGATCGCCGTCGTGCTGATGGGATCGCTGCGTTCGCGGTTGACCTACGCGGACCTTCCAGACGGACTTAGGGGATTGGGGATTGCTTTTGTCCTCACAGGGCTGATGTCATTGGGTTTTGCGGCCTTCGCGCAGATGGCGGCTCCGCTATGACCGAAGTCACCTACGGAACGCTGATCATTGTCGTTTTGGTCTTGGGGCTGGCAGCGGGTTTGCTGGCCTTGCGCGCGCGCCTGATCCCTGATGAGGCGCTTGTTGTCAGTGTCAATGGCAAGCGCCGGTTATCGACACAGAGGGGAAGCAAACTCTTGGAGGCGCTGCACGGGGGAGGTGTCATGATACCGGCTGCCTGCGGTGGCAAGGGGACCTGCGGACTCTGCCGTGTGACCGTGAGGGGTGAGGGAGCTGGTCTGCCGCAAGCCACGGAACGGGGCGTGTTGTCCCCCGTGGAAAGGCGAAATCATGTGCGCCTTGCCTGTCAAACCAGCCTGCGCGGCAACTGCGAGGTCGAGGTGCCAGAGGGCATCTTGAGTACCGGTGGCGGCTTCTCATGCAAAGTCGCATCGACCCGGATGCTGGCGCCTCTCATCAAAGAGATCGTGTTTGATCTTCCGAGCGAAGTCTCGGGTGAGTTTCAGGCAGGTGATTTCATGCAGATCACCGCACCCCCTTATGCTCTGGATTTCAGGGCAGTGGAGATACCGGACGCCTACCGCGATGCATGGCAGTTGGCAGGTTGGCCTGACATGCGGGTTTCGTCCGAGACGACTGTGACACGGGCCTATTCACTGGCCAACCGGCCGGAGGACGGGGGCAGTGCCGTCTTTAACATACGCCTCGCTGGTCCGCCTGCCGGACGCGAAAGGGAGGTCCCGCCGGGCATCGTGTCATCATGGCTGTTCAGTCTACAGACTGGTGACACTGCCTTGCTGTCCGGTCCGTTCGGGACATTTCATGTCCAGCCCGGTGATCGCGAGATGATTTTCGTCGGAGGCGGCGTGGGCATGGCGCCGCTGCGCGCCATGATCCAGCAGGAACTGGCAAAGGGGACGTCGCGGCCCATCCGGTATTTCTATGGCGCACGCAGTGCATCGGATTTGTTCTACGCATCAGAATTCGAGGCACTCGCCCGCGACAACGCCAACTTCAATTGGATTCCCGCCCTGTCCGACTCCGCGCCGGGCGACCGTTGGACAAAAGCAACAGGGTTCATTCACGAAGTTCTGCGCAGTCAAATGGCGGGGCATCCAGCGACCGAGGACTGTCATTACTACCTGTGCGGACCGCCGGTCATGATTTCGGCGGTGCTGGCCACGCTGGAACGGTTGGGCGTGGAGCCTGACTCGATCTTTTTTGACGATTTCGGAGCCTGAGACATGCAAAGACTTCAGACAACAAGGCGCAGCTTCCTCGGCGGAATAGTGGCATCACTGGTGACCCCATCACTTATCCATGCCGCCCAAACGGAGACACTGACCGGCGCTGCGTTCGGGACGCAATGGAGTGTCGTTGGTTCTACCGATGCAATGCTGTCTCGGCTGCGACCTGACTTGGAGGCGTTGTTTGCAGACGTCGATCAGGAGATGTCGCCTTGGCGCAGCGACAGTGTTCTCACGCGGTTCAATAATAGCCTTGCGGGAGCGCCTGCAAGTACAGAGATGCTCCGTGTGGCGCGGATGGCGATGGATCTTGCACATCGTACCCAAGGTGCCTTCGATCCGACGATCGGCCCGCTCGTGGCGAAGTGGGGCTTCGGACCTATCGCGCGTGAGGGCACCGCGGATTGGAGGCAGCTGTCTATCGAGGAAGACCGACTCGTCAAAGCGGACAGTGATCTGACACTTGATTTCTGCGGTATTGCCAAGGGGCGTGCGCTGGATCGCGCGGCGGATCTCGCACGTCGCTGCGGCGCCGAGCACGCACTGCTCGATATCGGGGGTGAGTTGCGCGCGATTGGCCGTCATCCCGAAGGGCGGGACTGGCGGGTGGCCGTCGCTCATCCCGAAGGAGGGTCCCAATCGCCTGCCATTATTCACCTGCCGTCCGGTGTGGCCGTCGCAACCTCCGGCCTTGGTGCCCAAAGCTATGCCCTGCAGGGACGGCTTTGGGGGCACATTATCGATCCGTCAAAGGCACAGCCTGTGCAGGGAGAGCTACGCTCGGTCACGGTTCTTGCCTCCGATGCGATGACAGCTGATGGCTGGGCGACGGCGCTCTTTGCCGCCGGTGACGCCGAAGGGCCAGACCTTGCACGCGAAAACGATATCGACGCGCTGTTCCTCTACTCTGCGCGGTCGGGCCTGCCGCGCCTTGCGACCGGTAGTATCGCGGACGTTCTGAGATGAAGGGAGGGCAACATGATTGAAATAGTCATTGCAGCCGGAGTCTTTGGTCTTGCCTCAGTCGGACTGGGCCTTGGCCTCATACTGGGGCGGGGTCCTGCTCTGACCTCCTGTGCTGCCGCGTCCAGAAACCCCGATGCGCGTTGCGCTGATTGCCCGCTGCGGAGACTTGACCAGACTGGGGAGCGACCATGACTCAGGTTCTAATGGCCGCGATCATGCGCACTGACTTCCCCACTGTGCGACCCGAAACGCCAATCCGTCGCGTTGCCGCCCGGCTGGTTGAAACTGGCGAACCCGCCGCACCGGTATTGCAGGATGATGGCCGGATGGTGGGCCTGATCACGCAGAAAGACTGTTTCCGTTCCGCGCTGCATGCAAGCTACTATCGGGAGTGGACTTCGGTCGCCCGCGACCACATGAGCCGTGATGTCATTCACGTCGCAGCAACGGACGACCTCATCAAGGTGGCAGAGATGTTCTTGAATTGCCCGCACCGCGTCTTCCCCGTATGCGATCAATCCGATGTCGTCGGGATAATCCACCGAGATGATATTCTGGCCGAATTGATCCGCCTGGGGTAACGGCCCGTGC
>CAXQAV010000494.1:0-8701 GCA_964221795.1 Luminiphilus sp.
CTCTTTCCCTACACGACGCTCTTCCGATCTCGCCTTTGCGACCAAGGAAGAACCTGACCTGCCCGGGCACACCGGCAGCAAGCCAAACGAATGACCGGGGCGCAGCCCCGCCCCAGAAGGAGGACAACCCAATGGGCGCCCAAGAACAAGGATTTTTCACCGAAGCCGACAGCGCGGAAGTCGTGATTGGACGCATGCAAAAATGTACTGACCCGCGACTGAAAGAGGTTATGGCAGTCATAATCCGGCACCTTCACGCTGCCGTGAAAGAAATCGAACCGACCCGTGAGGAATGGATGGAAGCCATCATGTTCCTGACCGAGACCGGCCACATGTGCGACGACTGGCGGCAAGAATTCATTCTGCTGAGCGACACCTTGGGCATTTCAATGCTGGTGGACGCCATCAATTCGCGCCGCCCCACCGGGGCCTCCGAGAATACCGTGCTCGGGCCATTCCATGTTGACGGAGTGCCGGAACTCGAAATGGGAACGAACATCTGCCTGGACGGCAAGGGCGAGCCGATGCTTGTGCATGGCCGCATTCTTGATGTCGAGGGCAACCCGCTGGAAGGCGTTTCCGTTGATGTCTGGCAGGCAAATGACGAGGGTTTCTATGACGTGCAGCAGAAGGGTATCCAGCCGGACTTTAACCTGAGAGGCAAATTCACCACCGGTGCCGATGGGCGTTACTGGTTCAAGGCCGTGAAGCCCAAGTTCTATCCGATCCCCGATGACGGGCCGGTCGGCTAGCTGCTCTACAAGCTGGAACGCCACCCGTTCCGCCCGGCGCACTTCCACTACATCATCGCAAAAGACGGCTTTGACCCTCTGACCACGCATATTTTTGACCCGGACGATCCCTACATCAACTCGGATGCGGTCTTTGGCGTGAAAGAAAGCCTGATGGCCAAGTTTGTGCCGGTCGAAGATCCGGCCAAACAGGCCGAGAACGGCTTTGACGGTCTTTACTATGATGTCGAGCACGATTTCGTGCTGGCGCCGAAGGGAGCCTGAGAGATGGCGGAACCCTGTATCATCTGCGTGGCGATCACCGGATCGCTGCCGACCAAGGCGAACAACCCGGCAGTACCGGTCACCATCAGCGAACAGATCGAAAGCACCCACGAAGCCTTTGAAGCTGGCGCCACCATCTGCCATGCCCATGTGCGCAACGACGACCAGGCGCCGTCCAGCGACCCGGAAAGGTTCGCGCTTCTCCAGGAAGGCCTGCAGAAGCATTGCCCCGGGATGATCATTCAGTTCTCCACTGGCGGGCGGTCCGGTGCCGGGCAGGCGCGGGGCGGCATGCTGTCCTTGCGTCCCGATATGGCATCGCTTTCGGTTGGCTCCAACAACTTCCCGGCCCGCGTCTACGAGAATCCGCCGGATCTGGTTGCCTGGCTTGCCAGCGAAATGAAGACCCATGGCATCAAACCCGAGATCGAGGCCTTTGATCTCAGCCACATATTGAAAGCTGCCGAGATGCACGCTGCTGGTGAGATCGCGGACACGCCATATGTGCAATTCGTCATGGGTGTCAAAAACGCCATGCCGGCGGATCGTCACGTTTTTGATTTCTATGTCGAAACCGTGAACCGCCTGTTCCCCGGCGCCCCTTGGTGCGCTGCGGGCATCGGGCGCGAGCAGTTGAAGATCAACAAATGGTCCATAGCCGCAGGCGGCCATGCCCGCACCGGGCTTGAGGACAATATTCGCATCGACCGCGGCACACTGGCGCCTTCAAACGCTGCGCTGGTGCGGCTCACCGCCGGGATTTGCGCAGAGAACGGCCGCCCGGTGGCAACCCCGGATCAAGCGCGCGAGATACTAGGGCTCCCCCCTTTCCAAAGGAGAAACTGATGACAGCCCCCGTGATTGCGGCGGATGATGCCGCCCGAACTGCTGCCAAGGCTCTGCAGGACCGCGCACTGACCGCAGACGAAGCCACCTTGCAGCTGTTGTTCCACCAGGCCCGCACCCATTATGGCTGGCAGGACCGGGACGTCAGCGACGACAGTCTGCGCGCACTGTATGAAATTGCGAAGATGGGTCCAACATCGATGAACCAGCAGCCGATGCGGGTGCTTTTCATCCGCTCGGAAGACGCCAAGGACCGGCTGGAGCCTTGCCTGTTCGAGGGCAACCGTCCCAAGATGCGCACGGCTCCGGTCACGGCAATCGTCGCCTATGACCTGAACTTCTGGGAAGAGCTTCCCAAACTGTTCCCCCCGAACCCGGAAGCCAGCGATATCTTCCGCAACAACGCCACGGCGGCACAAGTCAACGCCTTCCGCAATGGCACTTTGCAGGGTGCCTATTTCATGCTGGCCGCCCGGGCCGTGGGGCTGGATGTGGGCGCCATGACAGGTTTCGACAACGCCAAGGTGGATGAGGAGTTCTTCCACGGCACTTCGATCAAGTCGAACTTTCTCGTGAACCTCGGATACGCCGACACATCCAAGATTTTCAGGCGCTTGCCCCGGCTCGGTTACGAGTCCGTATGCGAAACGCTGTGAAAGGCAAAGACCCAAGTCCGAGCCGCTCAAAACAGGAGGAGAAATCATGAAACATAGTATTGCAGCTCTTGCATTCGCCCTGACGGCCGCCGGAGCCCAGGCCGAGACCTTCAACCTCACCATGTCGTCAAGCCATCCCGAGGTGCTGCCCTGGGTGGGGCAGCTTTCCACGACCGTAGTGGAACAATCCAATGCACGCCTTGAAGCGATGGGATCAGAGGACCGCATCGAATGGACGGAATCCTACGGCGGAGCGCTTTATGGCTTCAAGGACACACTTGAGGCAGTTGGCGACGGCCTTACCGACGCAGGCTGGGTCGGCACGCTTTGGGAAGGGTCAAAGATGCCGCTTCAGAACATGACCTATTTCATGCCGTTCGTGAGCGACGATCTGGTGGCCACGCTCAAGATCATGAACGAGCTCCACCGCGAACTGCCACAGCTTCAGAAAGCTTGGGAAGACCAGAATGTCGTCTTTCTCGGGGCAAGCGGGGTCGAGACCTATCACCTGTTCACCAACTTTCCGGTCAACTCTCTTGCTGACCTGGACGGCCGCAAGATCATTGCGCCGGGTCCCTCGGCGAGCTGGATCAAGTCCATTGGCGCGGTGCCGGTCAACGGAGCGTTGCCCACCTATTACAACCAGATTCAGACCGGAGTTGCTGACGGTGTCGTTGTTATCGTCACCGGCGCATTTCCAAATAAGCACTACGAAGTTGCACCCTATGTGACCCTGGTTGGGATCGGCGCGCAGATGACCGGCGGCCTTGGCATCAACAAAGATGTCTGGGAGGGGCTCTCGGATGACGTGCGGCAGGTTCTGACTGAACTGGGCGAAGAATACACCGTGGCCCATGCCGAAGAGGTGATGGCCCGCTACGAGAGCTTCTTGGCGAAACTGCCCGAGGCTGGCGCTACCGTGACCCAATTGCCCGAGGCTGACATCGAGGCCTGGAAGACAGGTTTGCCGAACCTGGCCGGCGAATGGGCCGAGGCCAATGCTGCGAAAGGCGCGCAAGAGGTTGTTTCCGCTTACATGGAAAAAGTGCGCGCCGCAGGCATCACACCTAAGATCGCTTGGGACGCGCGTTAAATGATTTCCGAACGGCAATTCCGGCACACTACCGACCGTGCCGAAGCAGGCGTCCGGTCGCTGACGGGGTTTGTCAGCGGCGCGGCCTCCATCTGGATCTTCTGCCTGATGCTCCTGATTTGCGGAGATATTTTTGGCCGCACGGTCCTCAACACGCCATTGCAAGGTGTCAGCGAAATCGTGGCGAACTCGATCGTGGCCATCGTCTTCCTTCAGGCCGCCCACGCCTTGATGAGCGGCCGGATGACCCGGACGGATATTCTGATCGGCTGGCTGGAGGCGGAGCGTCCGTTCGCGGCGTCCCTGATCCGCATCGTTTTCCACTTGGCCGGCATTTTCGTGTTTGCGGTTATTGCCGCGGGCACCTGGCCCAAACTGGCCGATGCATGGATCGAGAACGAGTTTTTCGGCGCACAGGGCGTTTTCACGGCTCCGGTCTGGCCGATCAAGGCCTGTTTGTTCGCCGGATCGCTTCTGACCTGCCTGGCTTTTGCCATCCAGGTGCTGCAGGACATCAAAACATTGGCCGGTTCCGGCCGCGTTGCACCCTTGAAGATCCTTCACACGCCAACCGTGCAGCCCCGGGGCTGGGGCTATTTTGCGGCTTTCGCTGTCCTGCTGGTCTTGGGTTATCTGTTGTTCTCGGCTGATCTGAGCCGTGTGCAGACAGGTCTGGTGGCGATTGCCTTCATGCTGCTTCTGATTTTTTCAGGCGCTCATATCGCTGTTGCGCTGATCGTGCTCTCCTTTCTTGGAATCTGGCTGATCCGCGACAATCCGAATGTGGCCATGCGCTCCTTGGCGCTGGCAGCTGACGGGGCAATCAACCGCTATCTCTTTGGTGTTGTTCCGCTTTTCGTCCTGATGGGGCTGGTGGTGGATGCTGCCGACATCGGCAAGGATGCCTTTCGCGTCGCGGCCTGGCTTTTGCAGAAAATCAAGGGAGGGCTGGGAATGGCGACAGTCGCGGCCAATGCGGTCTTTGCCTCGATTACGGGCATTTCGATTGCATCGGCCGCGGTTTTCAGCCGCGTGGCGGTCCCCCAGATGGTCGCCAATGGCTACAATAACCGATTTGCACTGGGAGTAGTTGCCGGATCTTCGGTGCTGGGAATGCTGATCCCGCCCAGCCTTCTGCTGATTATCTATGGCGTGCTGGCCGAGGTTTCTGTTGGCGCACTGTTCCTGGCAGCTATCGTGCCCGGCGCACTACTCGCGGCAGTCTTTGGCATGGGCATCTATCTGATGGCGCGCCTGCGGCCGCGTCTGGTCATGCAATCCGATCGCCCCACAGTGATTGAGGGGGAAACCTGGGGCAGCGCAGTGACCAAGCTGACACCGATTGCAGTCCTGGTGCTGATCGTTCTTGGCGGCATCTACTCCGGTATTTTCACTCCGACCGAAGCCGGAGCAGCAGGTGCCGCCGCCGCCATCGGCGTGGCCCTCGCCCGGCGCAAGCTGACCTTGCGGCGCTTCTGGAACGTGCTGGTGGAAACGGGGCTTGTTTCCGTCTCTATTCTGATGCTGATCATCGCGGCCTCGATGTACTCAAGGATGCTGACGCTTTCGACCATACCGCAAGAAGTCACTGCGCTTTTCACCAGCGCCGGGCTGGGGCTTTACGGCTTCTTTCTGGTCTATGTGGCGATCGTCATCGTGATGGGAATGATCCTGGACAGCACCTCGATCATGCTGATCCTTCTGCCACTGGCGCTGCCCATTGTTCCGGAACTGGGTGGGGACCTGGTCTGGTTCGGCATTGTCACGGTGATCGCGGTCGAGATCGGTCTTCTCACCCCGCCTTTCGGTCTGACGGTCTATGTGGTCAAGGCCACAATCGCCGACCGTAACACGACATTGGGAGACATCTTCATCGGCACGTTCCCCTTTGTGATCATGATGTCAGTCGTGACGCTGATCCTGATGTTCTTCCCGTCTCTGAGCCTTTTCTTCAGGTAGGTACATCATGCATGTCGTTGTCCATGCGCTCGATAAACCGGATGCGGCAGAGCGCCGTCTGTCGCACCTGGCTGCGCATCGCGCCTATCTGGATACTGCACCGGACGCGCACGGCCTGACCGTGCTGCTGTCCGGGCCGCTCACAATCGGGGATCAGGAAACAATGACCGGCAGCTTCTTCCTGCTCGAAGCACCGCACCTGGAGGCGGTCGAAGAGATGATTGCACAGGATCCGCTGAGGCTCGCCAATGTCTGGGAAACTGTCCGTATTAACAAAGTGTTGATACGGCAAAACAAAATGGGAGGCAGCGGCTAGGTTCTGGACGCATGGTCTTTCAAAGACGGAAGATGCTCTGCCGCCCGGAAAGTGGACCGCCTGAAGCTAGAGTTTTCGGCTACTTTTGCTGCTCCCCAAGCTTGGGTCACCGAAAGTTGGATTTTGCAGGGGCAGAGCACCGTTGCACAACCAGGTGTTAGACGTCCATTCTTGTTCTCAGTCTACCCTTAAACCGGCCGCGCGGGGCAGACCAGAGGATGCGAGGGGCACGCGAGGCGAAACCGGGGATGATGAGCCAGCCGCAACTTCCGTGCTGGCGGTTCCTTCGACGGCTTCGGCATGGTCGAACTGCAGCATGACCCCCGTCAGCAGGTTCGGCCGCAACGTGATCTGGCGGCCGAAGCTTGAAGAGCTGTTCCTCTTTATAGCGGTTTGCAGCCGCCTGTGGTCACCGGATTTCGGTGGTCACCTCGACGTTGCCCCGGATCGAATTGGAATAGGGGCAAAGCTGGTGAGCGGCTTCGGTCAGACGCTCGGCGGCTTCCTTGTCGACACCCGGCAGCGAAACGGCAAGCGTGACCTTCAGGCCAAACCCCCCGGCGTGGCGCGGTCCGATGCCGACAGCGGTTTCGACCTCCACGTCGCTGGGCACCTTCGGCAGGCTAGCGTCCTGGGTGGTCGCGAATTTCATCGCGCCGATGTAGCAGGCGGAATACCCCGCAGCGAACAGCTGCTCAGGGTTGTAGCCATTGCCGTTGCCGCCCATTTCGGTCGGCGGGGCGAGGTTCAGCACCAGGTCGGTGCCGGCAACCTTGGCTGTGCCATCGCGGCCTCCGGTTGCGGATCCATGGGCGGTATAGATTGGGGAGACAGACATTGAGAGTTCCTTTTATCGATTGCGATTGTATCGCGAGCGATATATATCGCGTAGCTATAGATTAATCAACCGCTTGCGATAATATCGCATGCGATCTATATATGACGACAAGATGACAAAACATGCCCTGCCTCTGAATCAGCAGTTCTGCTTTGCGATCTATTCACTGAATAGCGCGATGGGACGGCTTTATCGGCCGGTGCTGGCGGAGTTCGGGCTTACCTACCCGCAATACCTGGTGCTCCTTGCCCTGTGGGAACGTGACGGCCAGACCGTTGGTGAACTGGGGAAGGTGCTGTTCCTGGAAACCAACACGCTCACCCCGTTGCTGAAACGGATGGAGGTCGCGGGTCTGGTTCAACGCCGCCGCAGCCCACAAGATGAACGCCGCGTGGCCGTCACCTTGACGGAAAAGGGCAAGCGTCTCGAGGACAGGGCGCATGACATCGGTCTTTGCGTCACCCGTGCCGTCGACCGGGGTGATACGGATATCGGGGCGCTTCGCGATCAGATTGCCGACCTGACGGAACGCCTGCGCGCCGCAGTTTCCTCTTCGTAGCAGAGGCCGTTTCGCCTGCGGTCTGCGATGCCAACGGGCCATCGTGCGACCTCGTAGGTCAGGGCGATTATTTTGAGGCCAGCATCCGATGCTCACCTTAGCCACAATGGAATGGTTCACGCGCCCCGAGCTTTGAGGCAGGAAGAGCGTGACAAACGCCCAGCATTGCTGAATATGGTCCCATGCCTGGTAGTACCATTCAATCGATAGAACGCGCCACGGCGATCCTTGAGGTCATCGCCCGCCAGGGCGGCAGTGCCCAGCTCGCCGTGATTTCCGACATCACTGGTCTTAAAAAGACCACAGTGCATAATATCCTTCGCACGCTTTCGAACCTCGGCTACCTGCATCGCCGCTCCGGCAACAGTGCTTATTATCTCGGGGCGCGCATCCTCAACCTTGCGCGGATCGCGGGCGACGACGACCGTTTGCGGGCATCGCTGCGACCTGCGCTTGTGCGGATCACCGAGTTGACGGGATTTGCCTCCTATCTTGCGGTTCCCAGCGGAGATCAAGCGTTGTACCTTGATGTGTGCGGTCCGGGCGCTGACGACATGAACTCGCCGGTGGACCGACGGGAACCACTTGAAGGAACGGCTGTGGGTCTTGTCTTCCTTGCCTTCATGCCTGCGTTGGAGACACGCGTGCGGCATCGCCGTGATCTGTCGCAGGATGGCGTGACCGACGCGCGATTATTGGAGGTTCGCCGTCTGGGCTTCGCACTCGACCTCGAATTCTTCACGCCTGGTCGTCACTGCGTTTCGATTCCGGTCAGGGAACAGGGAGAGGTTCGAGCTGCACTCGCCATTGCCGGTCCCAAAGGCGAACTTACCGAAGCCCGGATGCGCGATGCGGCGTGGAAAATGTTGAGAATTTCGGCTGAAGTTCAGCAATACTGAATAAATTGCGCTCTCGCATGGCTGCCCCTTTCCAACAAGGCTGTCACGTCCGAAGTGGGTCCTTGCAAGCGGGCACGGCGCCCCGCAGGACAAGGAGACGATCCCATGCATCAGAACATCATTCGCACCGTCATCGACACGGCGCGCGCCAAGGCTGCACAGGATGGCTTTGCGATTAATATCGCTGTCGTTGATGCTAGCGCCCAGCTCGCCGGGTTTGAGCGTATGGAAGGCGCGGTTCTCGGCGCCATCGACGTGGCACAGAAAAAAGCCCGCACCGCGGCCCTGTTCCAGACCGACAGCATCGCGCTTGGCGCAGAGGCGCGCCCCTCGGGCGCGATCTACACGATCGAGAACACCAACGGCGGGCTAATCAGCTTCGGTGGCGGGGTCGTTCTCCGTGACGCAGACGGCACCTTTCTTGGCGCGGTCGGCGTGGCCGGTGCCACGGTCGAGGACGATGAAGCCATCGCGCAAGCCGCCGCCGCGGCTCTCCGGTAAGAGGAGGTTATCATGCCC
>CAXQAV010000495.1:0-8118 GCA_964221795.1 Luminiphilus sp.
CAGCCAGCGATCCTCCCGAAACGTGACGGTGCAAGGTGCGGTGCGGATAGTGCCGTGTTTTCCGTGGCTTGTGCGGTTCGCTGACTTGCAGAGACTGACGTTCCCGCGAGATTTGGCGCCCTATTGGCCAAGAGTCTCAGATCGCCAATTTCACGGTAGTAGGTGTGGGTGGCGACTGTCAGAGAGTCGCGAGGAGCGCGCGCTGCTCTGTCCAGTCGGCTGGCAAGGAATGTGTCTTGCACCAGTCCGAAGTGAAGCCGGTCGGCTGTTTGCCCTTGAGGACATCGCGGATGATGTCTGGTGCGAGAAATGCTAGATCGATCATCTGCTGGACGCGGCGCTTGGATACGCCATCTGTTGTCGCGATCTGTGCAAAGGTCTCACCGGCCTTGATGCGCTCTAAGCCTTTGTCCGCTGCAGAACAATCCAAGGGCCGCTTTGCACCGTTTTCGGCCCCAACCCAAAAGATCGCAGACTATCATTGCTGCGGAACCAACGCGATCCGCTTGCGTCTGGGACACTCTATCTGGTGACCTGCAACAGCCGGATTGTATCAGTCCCACCTGCCAGCGGTTGGGTCCATGCGATGAACAGTGCTTCGATTGTCGCGGCCATCTGTGGAAAATTGATTGAGCTACGTTCCGAGTTTGTAGTGATTTCGAATGTTCGGTCGCAACCCGCGGCTGTAACTTCGCAGACTAGAAGTTTTTCGTCCGGTCCATCCAGTTCAACCCAAGACACCAGCGCGGTACCATCCTCAAGCATCAGCGTGTCCACTCGCCCGAGTGGCTCGCCATGGTCAATCTGGACGACAGCGTTGAAGCTGTGGCCCGCGTCGTCAGAGAACGCGACCTTGACCGCCGGAATATTGCCTGTTCCTGTGAACCAAGCGACGACAACATTCCGATCTGCTGCCGAAATCGACGGACCATTGACTGGGCACCCGGGTATCACCCAATTGTCATGATGGACACGCATTGGAGTTGACCATTCGCCCTCGCTCAGCCGGACAAGAGCGATGTCGCGAACTTCGGCTGGGGTCCGATCACGGTAGACGACGAGCAAAGACTCTCCGGCGACGGCCGCGTCCGTCTGACAACAGGAACAGGTCGAGGCATCAAGAGCCACATCTGGAGAGGCAGTGCCATCAGAAGACAAGATGGTCGAGCGCAACTGCATATGATCCGCGAATGCGCCATCGTCGACCAAATTGTCATCATAGGCCCGACCATCCAGCCAGACGGCGGCGATGTTCTTGTCATGAGCGACCAAAGACACAAAGCCGTGCTGAGAGCTGGTCCCATCAAGATGTGGTACAACAGGGGCGCTCCAGCTTGCGCCATCGTCCCGAGAGAGCGCGATCTGTACATCATAGTCATAGCTGGACTGACCCGTTTTCTGAAGCCAATGCGCGATCAAGGTTCCGTCGGGAAATGACACGACAGACGGAAAATCGGCCCAATTCAAGAAGAGATCAGGGGAGTTGATTATGGTGCGGGGTTCGGTCCATTTCCCCTGGTCAAAAATCGCAATCATCACACTGGGATCCGTTATATTGACCTCCGTCCAACTCATCAGAAGCCGCCCGTCCTGGGTGACATGAAGAAAAGGTTCTTTGGCGCCATGCCCGATGGGAGGCGCTAAAATTTCGGACGTGCTGAAGTCTTGCGCTACGACCAAAGAGACGTTCGCAAACAGAAACACAATAGTGAAAACTGCCCTAACCATTCCAAAGAACTAGTCGAGTTCGGCAGCAATGCAAACCTAAGGCGATTGCCGCGATAGCGTCAGAGCTCCATCTTGTCATTCAGTCTGTTGCCGCGATGATCGGACAGCATGCTGCACAGAACAACATTTCCTCCCGAATTACAGGTGGCCGCTCCAGACCGATTTTGCCTTTCGGGGATTGCAGGTTGAAGAGTCCGAGATTGTTATCTCTCCGAGGGACCGCTGATTGATCCCTGTTCGCCCAATGAAATCTCTCTCGACTTGAGCGACTGCTTCTGGCCCGCATAGTTCGTTCACTTGAATACGCGGGGAAGCACAGACAACGATATCTGTTGGCGGGCACAGCCAAGATACCAGTTTCGGTGACCTTTTCGGTCAGAATGGCTAATCGATTAGTCCCTGGACGCAGCGGTCTTCAAGCATTCCGCAAAGACGCTGCGCTCGACGTTGATCGGGGCCGCCCGCGCCACGCTGAAGCCAACCGGCCCCGACAGCATAGGGGACGACAATGCAACAGCGATCAGCGTCCCCGTGTTCAGTTCGTCGGCAACCACACCACGCGAGATGAACCAGAGCGCATCAGAGAGACCAACCAACTTGCGGCCCACCGGAAGCGCGACAGTCTCATAGGCCGCGCGGATTTCCGGCAAGCCAATACTGGACAGGTAGCGCTCGACCGTTTGGGAAATGACTGCACCCGCCGGGGGCAGGATCAGCGTATAGGCTTCGATCTTCCGCTCTGGCGCCAACTCGCGCAGGATCGGGTGGCCGGGGCGGCAGACGAGCACGACGTCTTCGATGTAGAGCTGCTGGAAAGTAACACCTGTCCGCGTTTCGCGTTCCGGCATCCGCCCCACGACAAGGTCAACATGCCCATCGCGGAGCTGGTTGAAAAGGAGCCAGTTCGGGCCGGTCTGGATACGCAGGCGGACGTGCGGCATCTCTTTGCGGAAGGCCAGCGCGGCGCGGGGCACAAGATCGGTCGCAGCCGTCGGCAGAACCCCGATCGACAGCCGCGCCGTCAGGTCACCATCGGCCGTCAGGCGCTCTGCCCCGCGCATCAGCTCGGTCATCGACGCACTGGCATGGCCCTGAAAGACCCGTCCTGCCTCATTCAGCCGCAACCGCCGGCCAACGCGATCGAACAGCCGCACACCGAGCATCTCCTCCAGTTCTTTCAGGCTACGCGACACGGCAGGCTGGGTGATGTTCAACCGGTCGGCAGCCAGCGACACGCTTTCAGCGCGGGCGATCTCGAGGAACGTCCGGATATGGCGTAGGTTGAGTTGTTGCTCCCAATTCATAACTAAATTGATATGTTTTCTGCCTAAAACATCAATATTAAAAACCAAAATATGATATATATTCAGGGCATTCGGATCACCGCGATGGAGGAGAGCGTTGCCCGACCACTACCAAAAAGGCATGCAGGTACGTCGCTCGGTACTGGGGGATACCCATGTGGACCGCGCAGAGGCGACCAAGACCGACTTTGACCTACCCTTCCAGACGCTGATCACCGAAAGCGCGTGGGGCACTGTTTGGGCGGACGAAACGATCACGCAGCGGGAACGCTCGATGCTGACGCTGGCCTTGCTGGCCGCCACTGGCAATTTCGAGGAAATCCCGATGCACATCCGTGCCACTGCGAACACCGGCGCCTCGAAAGACGATATCATGCAGGCGTTTCTTCATGTTGCGATCTATGCCGGCGTCCCCAAGGCCAACCATGCCATCAAGCTGGCAAAACAGACCTTCGCCGAGATGGAAGCACCGGAATGATTCATCAAGCCCCACAAACGCCCCGCGCCGCCCGTAAGGAAAGGTAAGTGACATGACCAAACTGATCGCCGCCCGCGACCTCGACTGGCACCCGCCGCCGCTTTCGCCGGCCTACCGCAGCTCGACCCTGCGCTCGCCCAGCCACGCGCGTCTGCACTATGAGCCGACCCTGACCGAGATGACCGGCCCGACCTTTGGCCACGGTATGCTAGGCGAGCTGGATGACGATCTTATCCTGAACTATGCACGCCCTGGCGAGGCCGCGAACGGCCCGCGCATCATCGTGCATGGCAAGTTGCTGGACGAGGACGGCCGCCCCGTCCCCGGCAAGCTGATCGAGGTCTGGCAGGCCAATGCCGGCGGGCGCTATCGTCACAAGAAAGACGGCTATACCGCACCGCTGGACCCCAACTTCGGCGGCTGCGGGCGCTGCATTTCGGGCGAGGACGGCAGCTACAGTTTCCGCACGATCCAGCCCGGCCCCTACCCCTGGCCAAATGGCGGCAATGACTGGCGGCCTGCGCATATCCATTTTTCCGTTTTCGGTGACGGTTTCGCGCAACGCCTGATCACCCAGATGTATTTCGAAGGCGATCCGCATATCGCGCTCTGCCCCATCGTGCAGTCGATCCCGTCGGACAAGGCCATAGATACGCTGGTTGCGCGGCTTGATATGTCTAGGACGATCCCGATGGATATCCGCGCCTACCGCTTTGATATCGTGCTGCGCGGCCGCAGTCAGACACTCTTTGAAAACAAGATGGAGGGGCTGTGATGGCTGACCTCAAGGAATCCCCGTCGCAAACCGCAGGGCCTTATGTGCATATCGGCTGTGTGCCTACATTCGCTGGGCTTGAAGGCATGTATGGCGGCAAGGACCTCGGTGACCGGATGATCACCGGCGACCCTGTCGGCGAACGGATCAACCTGCGCTTGCGCGTGATCGACGCTGCGGGCGACGCGATAACCGATGCGATGATCGAAGCCTGGCAACCCGGCCCTGACGGGACATTCAACCCCACCGATGGATTCAACAATTGGGGACGCCAGCCCACCCACGCCGAAACCGGTGAGGCTGTTTTCGAAACGCTCATGCCCGGCGCGCCTGCGGGACAGGCGCCGCATATCTTTCTCTGGATTGCCGCGCGCGGGATCAACATGGCGCTGATGACACGGGTCTATTTCCCCGAAAACGAGAACGCCGCTGATCCGGTCTTTGCTCTTGCCGGAGACCGCGCGGAGACGCTTGTCGCCGAAAAGACCGACGGCGGCTATCTCCATACGATCTATGTGCAAGGTCATAATGAAACGGTGTTTTTCGATGTCTAGCCCCTGCATCATCTGCGTTGCGATCACCGGCTCGCTGCCGACCAAGGCCAACAACCCCGTCGTCCCGATCACCGTGGCCGAGCAGATCGAAAGCACCCATGAATCCTTTGAGGCGGGGGCCACGATCATGCACGCCCATGTGCGCAACGATGACGAGACCCCCTCCTCCGACCCCGAGAAGTTCGCGGCGCTGAAGGAAGGTGTGGAAAAGCACTGTCCCGGCATGATCATCCAACTGTCGACAGGTGGGCGGTCCGGCGCAGGCAAGGCGCGTGGGGGGATGCTGCCGCTGGCGCCCGACATGGCCTCGCTCTCGGTGGGATCGAACAACTTCCCCACCCGCGTCTACGAGAACCCGCCTGATCTGGTCGACTGGCTGGCCTCCGAGATGCGCACCTATGGCGTCAAGCCCGAGGTCGAAGCCTTTGACCTCAGCCACATCCATCAGGCGGCCAAAATGCATGCCGACGGACGCATCATCGACACGCCCTATGTACAGTTTGTGATGGGTGTGAAGAACGCCATGCCCGTCGATCGTGATGTCTTTGACTACTACATCAAGACGGTAAAGCGGCTCTTCGGCGAGGACGCGCCGTGGTGCGCCGCTGGTATCGGCGCGCATCAGATCACCCTCAATGACTGGGCGGTCTCGTCGGGCGGTCATGCCCGCACAGGGCTGGAGGACAACGTTCGGCTGGACCGCGACACGCTCGCCCCGTCCAACGCGGCGCTGGTCAAGCGCGTCGTCGATCTTTGTGAGAAATACGAAAGACCCGTTGCGACATGGCAAGAGGCGCGGACGCTTCTGGGTCTGAAGAAAGGCGTCGCACCAGATGCATGACAGCAGCGCTGTCTTTGACCACCCTTGGCTTGGGAGGCTGTTCGGCGATGCCGAAGCGCAGGGGCTCTGGTCAGCAACCGCGCAGCTTGACCACTTCCGTGCATTCGAGGCTGCCCTTGCGCAGGCCCTTGATGCCGAGGGGCTGGTCGCGGAGGGGCTTGGCCCCAAGGCTGCATTTGCGATCAGCACAATCCAGATTGATCTGGACCGTTTATCTCAAGGCACGGCCCGCGACGGCATTCCGATCCCCGATTTCGTCAAGCAATTGCGCGAGGCAGCCCCAGATTCCGCGGCAGCAATCCACACCGGAGCAACCTCGCAGGACGTGATGGATACGGCGCTCTCGCTCACGCTGGTCGCCACCAACGACCTGCTTGTCCGTCGGATCGGCGCGTTGATGGCGTGGCTTGACGACCTGACAACGGCGTTCGGTGCTGCCCCCCTGATGGCGCGGACGCGGATGCAGGCGGCCTTGCCCGTGACGGTCGGTGACCGGATCGCAAGCTGGCAGCGCCCGCTTGCCGCGGCGCAAACCCGCCTGACCCACCAGCGGACCCTGCTCGGACGGCTGCAACTGGGCGGCGCTGTGGGCACGCGTGACGCTTTCGGCGACAAAGGCGATGCCATCGCCGCGCGGATGGCGCAGAGCCTTTCCCTGACCAACCTCGGCGTATGGCACACCGACCGCAGCCATGTCGCCGATTTTGCAAACCAGCTTTCCTTGCTCAGCGGAGCCTTGGGCAAGATGGGGCAGGATATAGCGCTGATGGCGCAGCAGGGTGTCGATGAAATCACCCTCTCGGGCGGGGGCGGGTCGTCAGCCATGGCGCATAAATCAAACCCTGTCTTTGCCGAACTTCTGGTCACTCTCGCGCAGTTCAACGCGACACAGCTTGCCGCGATGCATCAGGGGTTGGTGCACGAGCAGGAACGGTCGGGTGCGGCATGGATGCTGGAATGGATGGTGCTGCCGCAGATGGCGGTCGCCTCAGCACGGGCAACGGCAGCGGCAACGGACCTCTGCGGCCAGATCACAGGAATGGGCGACCCGCGCTGATTGCGCGAAGTCTGATGGAACAAAGGAGACTTATGGATGCAACCAGCAATGCGCACCCAGGTGGCAATCATCGGCGGCGGCCCGTCGGGTCTTCTGCTGTCACAACTTCTGAACCACGCGGGGGTAGATACCGTGATCCTCGAGCGCACCAGCCGTGAACGCGTGCTTGCCCGTATTCGCGCAGGCGTTCTGGAAAGCGGCACCGTCACCATGCTGGAAGAAGCAGGCGTCGCGGATCGTCTGCACCGCGAGGGCCACCCGCATGAGGGCTGCTGGTTCACCGATGATGACTTGATGGTGCGGATCAACTTTGCCGAACTGACCTGCAAGACCGTGACCGTCTACGGCCAGACCGAAGTGACCCATGACCTTTATGCCGCGCAGGATGCCATGGGCACGCCGATCCTGCATGATGTGTCGGATGTCGTGATTCACGACGCCGATAGCAGCTTGCCCCATATCACCTTTACCCATGACGGCCAGAGCAAGCGCCTCGACTGCGCCTATATCGCGGGCTGTGACGGTTTCCATGGGGTGAGCCGCCGCACGATCCCCGAGGCCAAGCGGCAGGAGTTCGAGCGTGTCTACCCCTTCGGCTGGCTTGGCATCCTGTCACGGACCCGCCCCGCGCATGAGGAACTGATCTACGCCAATTCCTCCTCGGGGTTTGCGTTGGCCTCGATGCGGAACGAGAACCTCAGCCGCTATTACGTGCAGGTGCCCCTTACCGACAAGGTCGAGGACTGGAGTGACGACGCCTTCTGGACCCGCCTTTCGGACTGCCTGCCGGCTGATGTTGTCAGGACCATGGAAACCGGCCCCTCGATCGAGAAATCAATTGCCCCGCTGCGGTCGTTCGTATCCGAGCCGCTGCGTTGGGGGCGTTTGTTCCTTGTGGGTGACGCCGCCCATATCGTGCCGCCGACAGGAGCCAAGGGACTGAACCTTGCGGTTTCGGATGTTTTCTATTTGCATCAGGCCCTGATCGACGCGATCAAGACCGGCGATGAAACCGGTATCGACAACTATTCCGGCCGCGCGCTCGCTCGTATCTGGAAGGCCATGCGATTCTCGTGGCATCTCACCACAATGCTGCACCGGTTTGACGGTGAAGACAGCTTTGCCGGACAAATGCGCAAGGCAAGCCTGCTGCATCTGTCGCAGTCGGACACGGCGCGCAAGGATCTGGCAGAGAATTACGTCGGCCTGCCCTTCTAGGGCGGGTCAGGCGGTCAGGGGCTGGATGCGCTCGGCACTGAAACCGTCGGCGAGCCGTGTCAGCGTGTAGTCACTGACAATTCCCTCCTTGTAAAACGGATCACCTTCGGCAAAGGCACGGGCATCAGCCTCGCTCGCGGCTTCGAGGATGCCGAAATTGCCG
>CAXQAV010000496.1:0-36431 GCA_964221795.1 Luminiphilus sp.
GACGGCTCATCTGCCCCGCCCCGACGCCCACGGTGGCGTTGTCCTTCACATAGACGATGGCGTTGGATTTCACGTGCTTGGCAACTTTCCAGGCAAACAGAAGATCCTGCATCTGCGCGTCGGTCGGTGCCTTGTCGGTGACCACTTTCAGGTCATCCATGCTGACGTAGCCCACATCCTTGTCCTGCACCAGCATGCCGCCGGCCACCTGTTTGTAGGCGACGATGGGCTGACGCGGATCCGGCAGACCGTCGGTCAGCAGCAGGCGCAGGTTCTTCTTGGCGGCGAAGATTTCCTTGGCTTCCTCGGACGCGCCGGGGGCGATCACCACTTCGGTGAAGATCTCGGTGATCTTCTTGGCGGTGTCCGCGTCGAGCGGCTGGTTCAGCGCCACGATGCCGCCAAAGGCCGAGGTGCGGTCGCAGTCGAAGGCCTTCTGGTAGGCTTCCGCCAGAGTGGCGCCCTTGGCGACACCACAGGGGTTGGCGTGTTTGATGATGGCCACAGCGGCGCTTTCGGCCGGGTCGAACTCGGCGACGAGTTCATAGGCTGCATCCGTGTGGTTGATGTTGTTGTAGGAAAGTTCCTTGCCCTGATGCTGCACTGCTGTCGCCACACCGGGACGACCTGTGCCGTCCGTGTAAAAGGCGGCCGACTGATGGCTGTTCTCGCCGTAGCGCATGACTTGGCGGAAGGTGCCGCTGAACGAGCGGCGGCGCGGTGTTGTGTCGCCAATCGCGCCAGTCATCCACGTGCTGACGGCGGTGTCATAGGCCGCGGTGCGGGCATAGGCGGTCTGCGCCAGACGCTGACGCAGGGCCAGCGTCGTATGCCCGTCGTTGGCGTCAAGTTCGGCCAGCAGCGGGGCGTAGTCCTCGACATCGGTGACCACGCAAACACAGGCATGGTTCTTGGCGGCAGAGCGGATCATCGCAGGCCCGCCGATGTCGATGTTTTCGATACAGGTGTCAAAATCGGCACCTTTGGCGACGGTTGCCTCGAACGGGTAGAGGTTCACGACCACCAGATCGATCCCGCCAATGCCGTGCTCGGCCATGGCGTCGGTGTGGCTTTCCAGATCGCGGCGGGCAAGGATGCCGCCATGCACGACCGGATGCAGCGTCTTGACGCGGCCGTCCATCATCTCGGGGAAGCCGGTGACTTCTGCGACGTCTTTCACCTCCAGCCCCGCGTCACGCAGTGCCTTTGCCGAACCGCCGGTCGAGAGCAGTTCCACTCCCCGCGCGGCCAATGCCTTGCCCAGATCAATCAGGCCGGTTTTATCGGATACAGAAAGAAGCGCGCGGCGCAGCGGTGCAAGATCGGTCATAGAGGTCCCCAGAGTGACTAGTCGGTCGCGTCCTGCGGGTCGGCGTCGGAGACATCACGCACAAAGCTCGGCGTGTCATCTGCTTTGGCCAGTGACCAGCGGACGCGTGTCGCATAGGCCAAAGCGTGACCGGATAAAACCATCTGTTGTGTCGCACGGGGCTTTAATCTGCCATTTTGCAGATAAACCGATGCCGAAAGCGTCAGTTTGGCCGTTCCATCATGCTGGAACACCCATGTCTCTCCCGATTTCAGCTGGAGAGAGGCCGCCTTTCCGGTGCTGTCGACATAGGCAGAGACATCCGGATGCAGATGGAATCGGATGGCATAGGGAATACCCGCATCAGCCGACGACTTGAGCACTTTGCTAAACCGGGCTTTGTCCGCGTCTGTCAGTGTCGTGAGGATATCGTCGGCCTCAAGGGTCCGCCCGTCCACCGAAAGCGACAGGATACGCGCATGGGTCAGCCCGCGGGACGCCTGATAGCCGTCGTGCGAGAGTTCGAGTTTGCGGCCGGTGTCCGTCGCCGTGTCGTTGAAACGCACAAGTTGCGGCACCTCTTCCAGCAACTCGCGCTGGGCACCGCTGCCTGACTTGGTGGCCAGATGCGAAGACGAAATGCCTTCGATCATCATGGTCGAGTGGCTCGGCGTCGCGCGGCTTGCGCGGCGCCATTCCTGCCCGAAGCGCGCGCCTGATCCGCAATTGACGATGACTGGCCGTCGCCCCGAGGTTAGCTCCATCGCAAGCGTGCTGGCATGGGCATCAGCAGAGGCCTCACCCGCTGGCGGGGGGGCGGCATCAACGATGATCGTGGTGCGACCGCTGCTCAGCCGTGCATAGCCCATATGCAGGTCATGGGTCGGAGGCGTTCTGACACCTGCATTGGCAAGGGCTGCATCTAGCCGGCCTTCGATGCCGCTGCCCCCCCCGTGGAACCGCGCCAGTCCGCCATCCGCGTGCCGGAGCGCCCGCAGAACCGGTGCGATGCGCGTGATCGCGGCGGTGATCGGCTCGGGGACGGGGTGGTCGTTTTCACTCAGGATATCGCGGGTCCAGTTCAGCAGGCTCAGGACCTCGAGCAATTCTTCGGGATTGCGGTTGGCTATTCCGCCTTTTGGGTCGATCTGGGTGTCACAATCAGTGGCAAGTGCCACGACCGCCCCCGCGATATGCTCCTTCATCCCTTCCAGCGACAGGCCCGCATAGATGGTGCCTGCCAGAGCCTCGAACCGCCGGATGCCGGGTGAGGTCGCAGGCCAGCGGCCGGACAGGAAAAGGGTCTGCTGGCCCATGCATTGGAAGAACCGTGCGGCAGCGGCCTTGTCCTGACTGCGCATCAGGAAATAACCGTGGTTGATCCAGCGGATCAGTCGGCGGCCCGTGATCCCCGGTGTCCAACCCGGACCGCGCCCGTCGCCAAAGCGTTCGATCCATTCGCTGACCCAAGCCTGCGCTTTGCTCCGCGCGCGGTCGTCGCCGACGGCGGCCAGATCGTCCAGCCACCCGCAGCCGTGTATCTCGTCGCTCACAGAGGGGTTGTGCGCAGCCACATCCCAGATCGATGTGTTGGGTTCTTCCACCAAGAGGCCGGAAAACAGGAAGTTGCCTTCGAGAAGTTGCTTGCCGCGGGCCACAACGCCAATCGTCCGCGGATCGGGCACTGTAACAAAAGCGGTGTCGATGGCGCTTTTGGCCGCGCGGCGTGCGTGGCGGCGGTGCATAAAGCGCGTTCCGCTGTCACGGAGCTTTTTGAACTGGGCCAACTGCGGCTGCCTCACTCTTGATCGTCACAGGGTGTTTGCGGGGCAGAGCATAGGAAAACGATTTTGCGAAGTCACGCAGGCTTTCGCAGGGTGCAGATATAGAAGCCGTCCATGCCGCCCAGATCGGGCCAGTAATCGGGGCGCAGGCGCAAACCGCCTTCGAGTGT
The DNA here is from genome assembly GCA_964221795.1 of Luminiphilus sp. Classification (GTDB taxonomy): domain Bacteria; phylum Pseudomonadota; class Alphaproteobacteria; order Rhodobacterales; family Rhodobacteraceae; genus Yoonia. Next base: position 3,264 of record CAXQAV010000496.1, read on the forward strand.
CTTCCATGCCGGGTCAATCCCTGGCAGGTCGCAAGCGTCAGCAATCACTTCAAGATCGGGGTGCCTTGCGAGGGCTTCCTCAATCTGAACCTCGCCCTCATCCGGCAGCAGCGAGCAGGTACAGAACACCAGCCGCCCGCCCGGTTTCAGGAGGCCAAGCGCGTGATCAATCAGGGCTTCCTGCTGGTCGATCAATGCCCCGAACTCTGCCCCGTCTTTGGCATAGGGCAGGTCGGGATGCCGCCGGATGGTGCCGGTCGCCGAACAGGGCGCATCCAGAAGGACGGCGTCAAATCCGCCTTCGTCAAATGCAAAGGCGTCACAGACAACCGTTCTCACCTTCAGCCCTGTGCGGTCAAGGTTGGCCGCGATACGCTGCATCCGGTTCTCAGAGATATCGACCGCCGTTACGTCTGCACGACCTGCCGCAAGCTGCATCGTCTTGCCACCTGGTGCCGCGCAGAGGTCAAGGATGCGCAAACCAGCCACATCACCCATGGTTTTCACCGGAACAGCCGCCGCCGCATCCTGCACCCACCAATCGCCCGCCTCATATCCGGCGAGGGTGGTCACCTGACCTGCTGCATGCAAACGCACGGAACCGGTCGGCAGCAGCGTGCCGCCAACGGCCTCGGCCACTTTCTGCGGATCACCCGTCGCAGTCAGATCGAGTGGCGCGCCCGCGAAATGCGCGGCTTCAATCGCTGTAACGGCCTCGCGGCCCCATGCCGCCACAAGCGGCTGGCGAAGCCAACCGGGGGTCAGCGGAATCGGGCGTTCCGCCCATGCAGCCGGCCCAAGATCAGCCATCTTGCGCAGCACCGCGTTGACCAGCCCTTTCATGGAAGCGGTCCGTTTGTTGCGCGCCACGATCTCAACGTAGGCATTGACGACACCATGGGCCGCCTCGCCGCTGCAGATCTCAACCGTGCCCAATCGCAGGGCGTTCATGACGTGCGGGGGAGGGGCCTTTTTCAGAAAAGGTTTGAGCATCCTGTCCGCACGGTCCAACCCGCGCAGGGCCTCGGTGGCAAGGCGCTGGGCACGGGCGCGGTCCTCGTTTTCCAGCCGCGCCAGCGCCCCTGCGCCGACCAGTTCTGACATAAGGCGGCCCTGGCCTGTGATCTGCATGAGCAGATGATGCGCAGAACGGCGGGCGGGCAGACCGGATTGATCCATGGGCACTCACTTGAAGCTAGCTGTGCGGGGGGTATATCACAAAGGCACCCACGACAAGGAGCGCGACCCCGTGACCGAGACCGCGAAAGATCTGCCACCAGCCGCCCAGCGCGCGCTTGCCGAGGCCGAAGAGCGCCGGAAGAAAGCCAAGGCGGCCGAGATGCCGACCGAACTGGGCGGTCGCGACGGACCCGAGCCCGTACGCTTTGGCGACTGGGAAAAGAAGGGTATCGCGGTCGATTTCTAGGAACGGCTGATCAACTGCGTCCAGCAAACGCGCTTGAGTGATCTTCGATGCTTGTGAATCGCGCCACAGCCTGTAATTTGCCTTAGGCTGAAAGAGGGGATCGACCGTGCTGGCAAACGACTTTTCGCAGTGACCGTCTGTCTTGCGCTGGCTGCTTGTGGCCTTCCCCGCAGCGCCGGTTTCCAGACCGAAGTTCTAGCCGCTGCCAATCCTTTTGCGCCCTTGCCCGAAGATGGTGAACTCTACGGCTTTGCCTATTACGAAGTGAACCGTCAGACCCTGCCGACGATACGGGCAAGGGCCACACCGAGCGATGCCCCACTGCCTTGGCCTGTGGCGCAAGATCAGCCTGCATCTCTGATCATCGCACCGGGTGACATGGTTCAGCTGACAATCTGGGACGCCGAGGAAAACTCGATCTTCGGAGGTGGCGGCGTGACGCCCCTGCAGGCGATCGAGGTTGACCCGAGCGGCCGCATCTTTGTGCCCTTCATCGGTGAACTGCGTGTTGCAGGCATGTCCCCGACGACAGCGCGCCAGCGGATCGAGGAAGAACTGGTCAGGACAGTGCCATCCGCGCAGGTCCAGATCGTCGTCGAGCCAGTTGGCAGCAATACGGCCAATCTCTCGACCGGTTTTGCCGGGAGTGGTCTGTTCCCGATCCCGCAGCGCAACTACCGCGGCCTTGATCTCTTTTCACAGGCCGGCGGACCCAACCCTTCGTTTGAAGAGCCGCAAATACGGCTTGTGCGCGGTGGCCGGACCTACGGGGTATCATTCGACCGCCTGACGACTGATCCCAGCCTGAATATTCCCGTGCGCGGCGGCGACCGCTTCTATGTGGTCGACGAAGAGCGCAAGTTCATTGCGCTCGGGGCGACCGGAACCCAGTCAATTGTGGACTTCCCCGAACCAGATCTTTCCGCGCTTGAAGCGATCGCATTTCTCGGGGGCGTCAGCGGCTCGGCGAACCCCGAAAGCATCCTGATCCTGCGCGAATATGAGGCGCATGAGGTCCGCGATGGTGTGACCGGCCCGCCGCAGGAGCGCGTCGTCTTCATTGTCGATATCACCAGCGCCGATGGCCTCTTCTCGGCAGGGCGGTTCATGATCGAGGATGGTGATCTGGTCTATGGCACCGAAAGTGCCCTTGGTCCGTTCCTGACGGCGCTCGGCCTGACCCGAACTGTGAGCAGTTCGCTGAATTAGCGTGGTCAGAACAGAGACATATCGTCGGCCAGACCGGCAAAGTCGAAAACGTTCTCGAGGAACAACGTGTCACCGGTGTCAAAGGTGATCAGCGTGCCTTGGCTGTTTGCGGAGGCATAAAGCTGCAACAGGTCGGCGGCCGCGGTCAGACCGGTCCAGAGCCGTGCGTCCAGTTCGAGCATGTCTTCACCCAATGCAAAATCATCAATGATGTCGTGACCGGCGTTAAAGACAAATTTGTCGGTGCCGCTGCCTCCCGACAGCCAGTCATCACCGGCTCCGCCTTTGAGGGTGTCATTGCCGATGCCGCCCATCAGCCGGTCGGCGCCATCGCCCCCCAGCAGAAAATCATCGCCCGAACCACCAAAGACAAGGTCGTTCCCCGGCCCTGCATCCACGGTGTCATTGCCAGCCTTCGCAAGCAGCAGGTCATCACCATCCGTCCCGATGAGCACTTGGCCGATGTCTGTCCCATTGATCGTGGGCGACCCACTTTGCCCGCCGAGCTTTCCGCCGATTGCGCCAAAGACGGCATCGGACACCAGCGCCTCGGCCAGAAAGGGTGGCAAGTCTGCCTCGGGCGGCAGCGGTGGTGGTCCACCGTTTGGGTCGGGCGCAGGCGTCGGCGGTCCCGGATACCCCGGTTCAATGCTGGCTGACAGCCGTAACCCTCCGATCAGGTCGTTGGTGCTCAGTGTCCGGTAGTCGATCGTATTGCTGTCCGCGCTCCGGACGATCAGGAGCTCGTCACCATAGCGGATTTCCATCCCGTCCACGGTCAGACGCATGATCAGTTGCGAGATATCCCGCAAGAGCGGCCAGAGCGACAGATCAATTCTATCCTCGCCCTGCTGGAAATCGGTGATCGTATCCACCGCACCATCCGCCGACATCAGAAACACATCCGCACCCGCACCACCCGCAAGTATGTCCGCGCCCGCGCCGTCCGTCAGGATATCGTCGCCATCGCCAGCACTCAGGATGTCGTCCCCTGCAAGCCCTTGCAGCACATGAAACCCTGCCGTGCCGACAACGGTCCCGCCACCCGCCGAGGCAATTGCTGTGACGCCTGACTGCCCCGTCTGATAGCGCAGATTTGTCACCCCTACCTCGCTGCTACTGGCCACAAAGAGGTCAAGTCCCGTCGCGGACAAGAGCGGCGAGGCAGCAATGGCGCTGATGTTGTCCAACCCGATCTCGTCGGTGTCGGCAAAAGATGCCCTGTGGATCAGGACACCCCCTTCGATCAGGACAAAGACCGACACCCCGTCATCGGCGCCGCCCGCGATCACGTATGTCTTGCCATCCTTCTCGACGACATCGATGGCAGTGATCCCGCCAAACCGGGTATCGCGGCTGTCCATCAGGTGATCTCGCAGGATCATGCTGCCGTCCTGATCCAGTTCGATCACGCTGAGGCTCTGGCTGCCAGCAGAACCAAGAATGAGATAGGTCGCCCCGTCTACCTCTGCGCTGGCCAGCACAGAGGGCGCACTGATCCAGAGCCCGTCCTCGGTTCCCATGGTTGTGGGCGCACCAAGGCTGCCGTCACCAGCGATGCTGCGCACAGCGGTCCCGTTCTGGGCGGTGCTGGCCGTGACAAGGAAGGCTTGCCCACCGACCTCCGCGATGGTCAGGGCAGAGATCTGTGCCATCGTATCGATTTCGGGATCGGCCAGTACCGCATGTCCGGTCATCGCGCCTGTGGCATCAAAGCTCACCCGCCTGATTCCCGATTGCCCTGCAAAGCTGCCGTAGACCGTCGTTGAGCTTCCGTCGGTATGAATGGCAGGGTTCTGGAAGGCATCGAAATCCGCAGGGAGTGCCGTGAGTGGCGCGGCTGCACCAAGGCTCAGGTCAGGCTGCAGCGCGACGCCCTGCCACCTGCCGCCCGTCACGCCACCTGTCAGCAGGTCCAGCCCGCCTCCCGCAGGGATCACGGCCAGAGACCCCGTGCCGCCTGCCGCAAGCGGGCCCTCGAAATCAAGAGCGTCACCCAGCGCCAGACCCGACGCCGACACATCCCAGTGCTGCAAGAGGCCGTCATAGCGTGTGACGCTGAACAGGGACACGGTGCCGAGATGATCAACGATCAACAGGTCGGTGATGCGCGAATGGCTCAGGCTGTCCGCGCTGGCCAGATAGTCGACAAGATCAATCCGAGACATCCCGCCTCCGCAGTTTCTCCGCGGGATGGGTCTAGCGGTCCAAGATTAATAGGCCGCAAAGATAGGCGGGATCACTCCTTGCCGTAGCCGTCAGGGTTCTTCGACTGCCAATGCCAGCTGCTTGCCACCATATCCTGCAGTTTCATCTGCGCCTGCCAGCCAAGGACTGCCTTGGCTTTCGCTGGATTGGCGTTGAACGCGGCAATATCGCCCGCGCGGCGTGGTGCAATCCTTGTGGGAATGGTCCTGCCGCTCGCTGCTTCAAAAGCCGCGACCATTTCTTTGACGCTGTATTTCTGTCCGGTGCCGATGTTGAACACATCTGCACCCGTCGAAGCGCTGGCATATTCAATTGCCGCGACATGCGCTTTTGCCAGGTCAACAACGTGGATGTAGTCACGCTGCCCCGTTCCGTCCGGCGTGTCGTAGTCATCGCCAAAGATGCTCAGCACGTCGCGCTTGCCGACGGCGACCTGAGTGATGAAGGGCATGAGGTTGTTCGGGATGTCGTTCGGATCTTCGCCGATATCGCCGGACTCATGGGCGCCGACCGGATTGAAATACCGCAAGGCGATTGCAGAGGTGTCTGGCGTGGCCTTGGCCCAATCCCGCAAGACCTCTTCGGCCATCAGTTTTGTACGGCCATAGACCGAGGCGGGGGCAGTAGTATGCACTTCATCGTATGGAAGATACTTCGGTTCGCCGTAGACCGTCGCCGAAGACGAAAAGATGATGCGCTTGCATCCCGCCCGATCCATCGCGCGCAACAGCGCCAGCGTGCCGCCGACATTTGTCTCGTAGTAGGCGAGCGGCTTTTCCTCGCCCTCTCCCACAGCTTTGAGGCCCGCGAAATGGATCACGGCCTCCGATGCGAATTCCGCAAAGACCGCATCGAGACCCGCCGCATCGCGCACGTCACCGCGCACATCCATTATCTTGCCGTTCGACAGGGTGCGGACCCGCGTAAGCGCCTTTGGGCTGGAATTGCAGTAGTTGTCATAGACGCAGACCTCATGGCCCTGCGCCATCAACTCCAGCACTGTGTGGCTGCCAATGTATCCTGCCCCGCCTGTGACCAGCACGCGCATGCTTTACCTCATTGTCTGTTGGAAGGTTGTCTAGGGAAAATAGCAGGCTCACGCAATCTTAGGGATCAGTTAACGGAAGGACGCAGGTGCAGGACTGTCTTGAGGATTTGGCGCACAAGGTCGGCTGTCGAAACCCAAAAGAGAGACCACCCATGTCACAAGAAACCCCCAAGCTCGGCCTGCCCGTCATGATGCCCGCGCAGGCGCAAAAGCATATCACCCACAATGCGGCGCTGGAGTTGCTCGATCTCGCTGTCCAACTCACGCTGGAAAGTGACGCAGCCAGCACGGCGCCCACGTCACCGGCCGAAGGCGAAAGCTGGGCGGTACCGGCGGGTGCGACGGGTGTCTGGTCCGGTCAGGGTGGCAAGATCGCATCATGGCGGGGCGGCGGCTGGCTATTTGTTGTGCCGCAGGACGGGTGGCTTGCATGGTGCAAGAATGATGCAGCCCTCAAGGTGCGTCATGCCGGGGCATGGCAAGTGCTTGCGACACCGTCGATCTAGGCTGAAAGCCCCGAATCTGACCCTTGTTTTGATCTGATCTGGCCGAATACGGACCGCAGATCAAGCAAATGCCAAAAAAACGTGCAGCCCGAGAGGCTGCGCGCCAATCTCCTGTTTTGCAGCGATGACCTAGAAAACCAAGGTATCCGCGTCCTTTAGGGCCAAAGCCAGCGATACTGCTGCAAACTTGCGCTGTTCTGTCGCGAAATCTTCGGCCAGAGTGCTTGCGACACCAAATCTCCTCTGCTACATCCCCGCCTGATTTTGCCGCTCTCGCATCCGTGAGGGCAAAAGAAGTTGCTCACCTGCTGCCTGACACCGTTGGGCGTCGTAGGTCCGGGCCCAAGACATCGGAAGGCTAAACGTGTCCGAAACTGCTGGTATTTCGACAGGCATCGCCTCGCGCTATGCGACCGCCGTTTTCGACCTCGCCAAAGAAGGCAAGGCGATCAAGGCACTCGAATCAGACGTTGCTGCGCTTGACGCAGCGATGACCGAAAGCGCCGACATGCGCGCGCTCCTGCATTCTCCGCTTTACAGCCGTGAAGAGCAGGGCGCTGCGATCAGCGCGATTGCAAAGAAAATGGAACTCTCCGAGACAACAAGCAATGTACTGGCGCTGCTGGCAAGCAAGCGCCGTTTGTTTGTGCTGCCTCAGCTGGTCGCCGTTCTGAACGAGCGCCTGGCCGAAGAGCGTGGCGAAGTCACGGCGGAAGTCACGACTGCCAAGGCGCTGACCAAGGCACAGGCCGACAAGCTGGCGAAGACGCTGAAAGCGCAAGTTGGCAAGTCTGTCACCATCAAAGAAACCGTCGATGAAAGCATCATCGGCGGTCTTATCGTTAAAGTGGGCTCAAAGATGATCGACACCTCGATCGCCTCCAAGCTCAACGCACTCCAGAACACTATGAAAGAGGTCGGATAAATGGCGATCCAAGCGTCTGAAATCTCTGCGATCCTGAAGGACCAGATCAAGAACTTCGGCAAAGAAGCCGAAGTGGCCGAAGTTGGCCGCGTACTGAGCGTCGGCGACGGTATCGCCCGCGTCTACGGTCTCGACAACGTACAGGCCGGTGAAATGGTCGAATTCCCCGGTGGTATCCGCGGGATGGCCCTGAACCTCGAATCTGACAACGTCGGTGTGGTTATCTTCGGTTCCGACCGTGACATTAAAGAAGGCGACACCGTCAAGCGCACCAAGTCCATCGTGGACGTGCCGATCGGTGACGGCCTGTTGGGTCGCGTTGTCGACGCTCTGGGTAACCCGCTGGACGGCAAGGGCCCAATCGAATCCACCCAGCGTGCAGTTGCTGACTCCAAGGCACCAGGCATCATCCCGCGTAAGTCGGTACACGAGCCAATGGCGACCGGCCTCAAGTCCGTTGACGCCATGATCCCGATCGGCCGTGGCCAGCGCGAGCTGATCATCGGCGACCGTCAGACCGGTAAGACAGCTGTGGCTCTGGACACGATCCTGAACCAGAAGTCCTACAACGACGCCGCTGAAAAAGAGTACGACAAGCTGTACTGCATCTACGTTGCTGTTGGTCAGAAGCGTTCGACTGTTGCCCAGCTCGTGAAGCGTCTGGAAGAGTCCGGTGCGTTCGAATACTCGATCGTTGTGGCTGCAACCGCATCCGACCCTGCTCCAATGCAGTATCTGGCCCCATACGCCGCAACTGCGATGGCTGAATACTTCCGCGACAACGGCCGCCACGCCCTGATCATCTATGATGACCTTTCCAAGCAGGCCGTGTCCTACCGTCAGATGTCCCTGCTGCTGCGCCGCCCACCAGGGCGTGAAGCCTACCCAGGTGACGTTTTCTATCTGCACTCGCGCCTGCTGGAGCGTTCCGCAAAGCTGAACGACGACAATGGCGCCGGCTCGCTGACTGCGCTGCCAATCATCGAAACCCAGGGTGGTGACGTTTCCGCGTTTATTCCGACCAACGTGATCTCGATCACCGACGGTCAGATCTTCCTCGAAACCGAACTGTTCTATCAGGGTATCCGTCCTGCTGTGAACACCGGTCTGTCCGTTTCCCGCGTTGGTTCGTCCGCGCAGACAAACGCGATGAAGTCGGTTGCAGGTCCGGTGAAGCTGGAACTCGCTCAGTACCGCGAAATGGCTGCCTTTGCGCAGTTCGGTTCCGACCTCGACGCCGCAACCCAGCAGCTGCTGAACCGTGGTGCCCGTCTGACCGAGCTGATGAAGCAGCCTCAGTACTCGCCACTGACCAATGCCGAGATCGTCTGCGTGATCTATGCAGGTACCAAAGGCTTCCTCGACAAGATCGCCGTCAAGGACGTCGGTCGTTTCGAAGCCGGTCTGCTGAAGCACATGCGCACCAATGCAAAGGACGTGCTGGACTTCATCACCAAGGAAGATCCGAAGATCAAAGGTGAGGCTGAAGAAAAGCTGAAGGCCGCTATCGAAGCATTCGCCAAAGACTTCGCCTAATTCTTTGAGACAAAGGAGACTTTGCTTTGCCTAGTCTTAAGGACCTGAAAAACAGGATCGAGTCGGTCAAATCGACCCGCAAGATCACAAAGGCCATGCAGATGGTCGCGGCAGCAAAACTGCGCCGCGCCCAGGATGCAGCCGAGGCCGCGCGCCCCTATGCCGAGCGTTTCAACGCTGTCATGGCAGGGCTGGCGGCATCGGTTGGCGACAGCGATACAGCGCCAAAGCTGCTCGCAGGAACCGGCAGCGATCAGACCCACCTTTTGGTGGTGATGACCGCTGAACGCGGTCTCTGCGGTGGCTTTAACAGCAACATCGCCAAGCTGGCCCGCTCGAAGGCAAATGAACTGGTTGCTGCTGGCAAGACGGTGAAAATCCTGACCGTTGGCAAGAAAGGCCGCGCTTCTCTGAAACGCGATCTGGGCGACCACTTCATCGGTCATGTCGACCTGACCGAAGTCAAGCGCGTCGGCTATGCCAACGCTCAGGACATCGCCAAGGACGTGCTGACCCGCTTTGACGCTGGTGAATTCGACGTTGCGACGATCTTCTTCGCACGCTTTGAAAACGTCGTTGTCCAGCACCCGACAGCCCAGCAGATCATCCCTGCAAAGTTCGACAAGGTCGAAGGCGCCGAAGCGACGCTTTACGATTACGAACCAAGCGAAGAGGAAATCCTCGCCGATCTGCTGCCGAAAGGTGTGGCCACTGCAATCTTCAGCGCGCTGCTGGAAAACGCTGCATCCGAGCAGGGTGCCCGCCAGTCTGCGATGGATAACGCAACACGCAACGCCGGTGAGATGATCGACAAGCTGACAATCGAGTTCAACCGCTCGCGTCAGGCTGTGATCACCAACGAGCTGATTGAAATCATTTCGGGCGCGGAAGCGCTCTAGACCCCGGAGAAGACCATTATGGCAAACGCAAAAGGTAAGATCACGCAGGTCATCGGCGCCGTCGTCGACGTGCAGTTCGGCGATCACCTGCCAGAGATCCTCAACGCTCTGACAACCGACAACAACGGTAAGACCCTCGTCCTCGAAGTCGCCCAGCACCTTGGTGAGAACACAGTTCGCGCCATCGCTATGGACGCAACCGAAGGTCTGGTCCGCGGTCAGGAAGTGACTGACACTGACGGCCCGATCACTGTGCCAGTCGGCGACGCAACACTCGGCCGTATCATGAACGTTGTGGGCGAGCCTGTGGACGAAAAAGGTCCGATCGGCGAGAAAGAGCGCCGCTCGATCCACGCTGACGCGCCAACCTTCGACCAGCAGTCGACTGCCTCCGAAGTTCTGGTGACAGGCATCAAGGTTATCGACCTCCTCGCCCCGTACGCAAAGGGTGGTAAGATCGGTCTGTTCGGCGGTGCCGGTGTGGGCAAGACAGTTCTTATTCAGGAACTGATCAACAACATCGCTAAAGTGCACTCCGGCTACTCGGTTTTCGCAGGTGTGGGCGAGCGTACCCGTGAAGGGAACGACCTTTACTACGAATTCATCGAATCCGGCGTTATCAACGCGGAAGACCTGACCAAGTCCAAAGTGGCACTTGTGTACGGTCAGATGAACGAGCCTCCAGGGGCCCGTATGCGTGTGGCTCTGTCCGGTCTGACAATGGCGGAATCCTTCCGTGACCAGTCCGGTACCGACGTTCTGTTCTTCGTGGACAACATCTTCCGCTTTACACAGGCCGGTTCCGAGGTGTCCGCGCTTCTGGGCCGTATCCCATCCGCTGTGGGCTACCAGCCAACGCTGGCCACCGACATGGGTGCGATGCAGGAACGTATTACATCGACAAAGAACGGTTCCATCACCTCCGTTCAGGCCATCTACGTGCCTGCGGACGACTTGACCGACCCCGCGCCAGCGACGTCGTTTGCGCACCTCGATGCAACAACCGTTCTGAACCGTGCGATCTCGGAAAAGGGTATCTACCCTGCTGTGGACCCGCTCGACTCGACCTCGCGTCTGCTTGACCCTGCCATCGTCGGCGAAGAGCACTACCGGGTGGCTGCCGACGTGCAGAACATGCTGCAGCGCTACAAGTCGCTTCAGGACATCATCGCGATCCTCGGCATGGACGAACTGTCGGAAGAAGACAAACTGACCGTTGCCCGCGCCCGTAAGATCGAGCGCTTCCTGTCGCAGCCGTTCGACGTTGCTCAGGTCTTCACCGGCTCGCCAGGCGTTCAGGTTCCTCTGGAAGACACCATCGCGTCCTTCAAGGCCGTTGTGGCTGGCGAATACGACCACCTGCCCGAGGCAGCCTTCTACATGGTTGGCGGCATCGACGAAGTGATCGCAAAAGCCGAGAAAATGGCCGCAGCCGCTGCCTAAGTAACACTGTAAGGAGCCAACATGGCAAACCTACAATTCGATCTGGTCTCGCCCGAGCGCCGTCTGGCGTCGGTCGAGGCGACAGAGGTCCAGATCCCCGGTGCGGATGGCGACATGACAGCGATGGCTGATCATGCTGCAACCATCACAACACTGCGTCCGGGTGTCCTGACCGTGGTTCATGGTGGCGGCACGGACTCCTACGTTGTGTCGGGTGGTTTCGCCGAAATCACCGCAAGCAGCGTGTCGGTTCTGGCCGAGCGGGCCCTACCACAAGCAGAGGTCACGCAGGAGATCTACGACCAGATGGTTGAAGAAGCCAAAGCTGCCTACGGCCGCGCGCAGGAAACGTTCAAGAACGAGCCGGGCCCGGTTGATGACGCAGCCAAGCTGCTTTCCGACATGGTCGCGATCGGTGGCCACATCGGCCTGACTGCCAAGAACTGATCACATAGACAGATTGAGAAGCCCCGCAAGTCTGCGGGGCTTTTTCGTTTAGGGGGTGGTCGATGAGACAAGCGCGCTCAGTGTCCCGGATCCGATCAGTGCCGCCGTGCCATCCACCTTTGCTGCAAAGCTTCCGTCGATCGAAGTGGTGGAGGCACGCGCACGTAATCCCTCACCATCCAGTCCATAGAGACTGCCGATCAGCGTCCCGTCCACGCTGAACAGGTGTAACCCGCTGTCGAGCGTTCCATCGATATCAAGCGTGATAGCCGCATTGCCAAAAGCACCCTCGCTGACATGCCCTCCGGAAATGAGGATCGTGCCGGCATAATTCACCAGCTGTTCCTCCAGGTTTTGATCAAGCGCCGATTCCATGAATCCGTTTGCCTCCCCTGTGATCCCGAGGTCCTGCAAGGTCAGCGTCAATGTGGCAGGGGCCGCGACGTTCGCATAGGCGACGTTCGAACCGACCACGATTTCGAGATATCCGGCATAGGTCATGCTGCCAGTGGTCGGTAATGCTGGGAAATCCGTTGTGATGCCACCCATGACCGAGTCTCGCGCCATTGCGATCACCGCGGGTGCAAGAACAGTCGCATAGGTAAGCCGCTCGGCGTCCGAGGCAACGAAGAGTGCGGTCATGGGTGGGGGAGGATCACCGTCCCCGCCGCCTCCGCCCCGCCGCCGGTGTCGCCTCCGCCCCCGCCGCCGGTGTCGCCTCCACCACCGCCTCGCGGGTCAGGATCAGCGGTCTGCCCACCGGTGCAAGCCGCCAAAAAAGCACGAAAGCAATAGAAATCAACGTCCCTTGTTTCGCGAGCATTGTCATGTGCCTCCAAAATGGCTTAACCAATTGGCAAAGTTTTAGTGATAAATGATTAACCAATCCTTAGTGCGCGCTTTTTGGACGATGGGCGGTCACAGGGGTTATCAGTTGGGACGGCACCGGCCTTATGCGTCGATTAAACAGTGGCAGTGTTGGCATCGATCACGGCGAGACCGTGATGTTCTCGGATTTCGAGGATGACGGGCAGATGTGGCGTGGGGAGGGCCCGCGCCAATCGCGCGAAACCGTGAAGTTCGCGAGCGCTTTCAAGACACCGCCGCATGTGCAGGTCTCGATCTCCATGTGGCATATCTCGAACAAGGCCAACATCCGCGCCGACGTCCAGGCCGAAGAGATCACGACGACGGGTTTCGCGATTGTTTTCCGGACATGGAGCGACACAAAAGTCGCCCGCATCCGCGTGGCCTGGACGGCGATTGGCGAACTTCCCCATGAGGACGACTGGGATCTCTACTAGCGGATCGCGCCCCCTTGGCTCACGCGTAGGTACCTCAGGCGATAGTCCTTGATCTCGCGAGAGAGTTGAATTTCGCAGCAGATCGTTTCGATATTGCAGCCTAAAAAACAGGCGATGAACCGATTTCGTGGCCAAAGCATGAAATTGGGAGACATGCTGCCTTAAAAAAGCCTACAATCGAAACATGCACATTCGAGGCAGGCTGTTTTATCATGATTAGTATTCTAGAAGTCAGTAACCGACGCGCTGAATTGCTGAGCGCCCGAGCAATCAAGAAATTGAAAGAGCAGCGCAAAGAGACCCGCGCGGTGATGCAGCGCTTTGAAGGCGCTTCCGACCTTTCGGCAGATGAAAAGACAACCTACGCGAATCTGACCCTGTAGATGGTTATCCTCAATGCGCTGCGCGATCAGCTGATGAAGTATCACTATCTTCCAAGACGGTGGGATGCCTTTACGCTGGGGTCGGATTTCGACCAGCGCCTGATGCCGCTCCTCTACAAAAATGCGGACGGCGAGCTTTGGGTCGAATACTTCAACTGCGAGCGCCCGAAAGAGGCTCTGTTGCTGATCGCCGGTGATGTGGCCAAACCGATTCCCGAGGAAGCCGCCGTCATGCGCCGCCGTCCGCCCTCACCGGGCAGACCAGCCCGCGCACCACGCACGGAACCCGTCGTCGCTGAGGAAACAAGCATCATGGACCTCGTCCGCAACCGCATGCCCAGCGCGATCACGCCCCGCTATAGGCCGAAGCAGGGGTAGGTCAGTTGGCTGGTTGGCGAGGCAAGCGCTGGTCCTGAGGGCCTCCCCTAAGGTCAACCCTTACTCTGCCGCATAAAGCCCTTCATAGATCGGCCCCAGCGTCTTGTGGTCGAAGAGCGAGGATACGGACGTGCCGTTCCATGTATTCAGGATGGCTTGTGCAAACATCGGTGCGGTCGGCACGATGCGGATGTTCTTGCAGCCTTTGACAGCTTCGGTTGCCTGAATGGTGTCGGTGATGACCAGCGACTTCATCACCGATTTCGAGACACGTTCTACAGCGGGGCCGGACAGCACGCCGTGGGTGATATAGGCGTGAACCTCTTTCGCGCCGTTCTCCATCAGGACCTCGGCAGCCTTGCAGAGCGTGCCGGCGGTATCCACGATGTCGTCCACGATCACGCAGACCTTGTCCTTGACCTCACCGATCACGGTCATCTCGGCCACTTCGCCGGGCTTGCCGCGCCGCTTGTCGACGATCGACAGGGGGGCATTGATCCGCTGGGCAAGGTCGCGGGCGCGGGCAACACCGCCCACGTCGGGAGACACCACCATGACCTCATCCATCTGGCCACGGAAGTTATGCATCGCATCCAGCGCGTAGATCGGCGAGGCATAGAGGTTATCCACCGGAATATCGAAAAAACCCTGAATCTGCGTGGCGTGCAAATCCAGGGTCAAAACGCGCTCAATGCCTGATTCAACGATCATATTCGAGACCAGCTTGGCTGTGATCGGCGTGCGGGCCTTGGAGCGGCGATCCTGACGGGCATAGCCGAAGTAGGGGATCACGGCGGTGATACGTGCCGCTGACGAGCGGCGCAGCGCGTCGGCGATGATCAGAAGCTCCATCAGGTTGTCATTGGCGGGGTTCGATGTGGGCTGGATAATGAACATATCCTCGCCGCGCACGTTCTCGAAAACCTCGACAAAAACCTCGCCGTCGTTGAACCGCTCGACCCGCGCATCACAGAGGCTGACATCCATCCCGCGATGCATCGACATGCGGCGCGCAATTGCCTTGGCAAGTGGCTGGTTTGCGTTTCCGGCAATCAGCTTGGGTTCGATCATTGTGGGCATGGGACAGGTCCTTTGGCAGAAGGCGCGAAACGCAAATGTAACAGATTCGTGGCGTTGACACCGCGTAACACAAGCTTACCGTCTCGCAAAGAATGTCCCGTCCGAAGGAGCACCAAATGGCGCATATTGACTACTACTTTGCCACGATCTCCCCCTACACCTACCTCAGCGGGACCCGTCCGGCAGAAGTGGCCAAGCGGCATGGTGCCACGATCACCTACAAACCTTGCGATATCATGGCGCTTTTTGCACGGACGGGTGGTATTCCGCCCAAGGATCGCCACCCCAACCGGCGGGCCTATCGCCTTCAAGATATGGAACGCCGCGCCAAGCTTCTTGGCAAACCGCTGAACATCAAGCCGATGTTCTGGCCCACCAATAGTGCGCCCTCCGCCTATGCGATCATCGCTGCCCAGAACGCTGGTGCGGATGTGTCGGAACTGGTCGCCACCATTGGCTCAGCCATCTGGGCTAAGGAAAAGGACATCAGCCAGGACGACGTCGTGCGCGCCTGTCTGGAAAAATGCGGCCTCGACCCCGCACTTGCCGACAAAGACATGCTGACCAGTGCCGACACTTTCGCCAAGAACCTCGAGGATGCGGTCAGCGCGGGTGTCTTTGGCGCGCCCTTCTTTGTCGTGGATTCCGGGCAGGTTTTCTGGGGCGAAGACCGCATCGACGATCTGGACGCGCATCTGGCCGGACGTATCTAAGGTGGACTTCAACCGTGTCACCCTTGGCGCGGGCAACCCGCGCCTGATGATCCATTGCATGCTGGCCCGGCACGAGGTGCTCTTGCCGCTGGCCAAGGCAACAGGCGGGAAGGTCACGCTCTTTGACATGCCGGGGCATGGGCAAAGCGCCGACTGGGATGGGCAGACGCCCTATCAGGCGCTGACGACTGCGATGGCGGCCACATGCTGTGACGGACCGACCCATGTGATCGGGCATTCCTTCGGGGCGACGGTGGCCCTGCGCCTCGCGGTCGAGCGTCCCGATCTGGTCAGCCGCCTGACCCTGATCGAACCGGTATTCTTTGCCGCCGCCAAGGGGACTGCGGAACACGCCGCCTACCTCAAGACCTTCCGCCCCTTTGTCGCGGCGATGCTGCAAGGTGACGAGGCGCGGGCAGCCGAGGTCTTCAACGGTCTCTGGAGCAGTGCGAAATGGGACGGGATCACAGCCGAACAGCGCGCCTATCTGACCGATCGCATCCATCTTGTCGTCGCAACGGGTGCTGATCTGGAAGAGGATGCCGCAGGTATCACCTCGGCTGGCAGCCTTGGCCGCGTGACTATCCCTGTCGATCTGATCAGGGGCGAGAAATCCCAGCCAGTTGTGGCGGCAATCCACAAAAGGCTGGCCGAACGGCTACCAAATGCCACGGATCATGTGATTGCCGGGGCAGGGCATATGTTGCCTATCCGCAGCGCCTTTATCCCGCAGGTGGCCGCGATTATCCGCGCAGCAGAGACAGGAATTGGTTGATCGACTCCTCGGAGGCGGACCAGTCCGTCACCAGTCGCCCGATCAGCGGCTCGTCGGGATCACCCTGCGACGCATCGCCGTTCATCGTGTAATAGACTGCCCCGCCGTCCAGCATCCGTTTGTGTTCGGCCCGTGGCATCTCGAAAAAGATGATATTGGCCTCGGACGGGTAAAGAATCCGCGCCCCGTTGTGCTGCGCCAGCCCTTCGGCCAGCTGCGCACAGCGCGCATTCGCGGCGCGCGCCATATCCAGCCACAGCCCGTCTTCCAGATAGGCTTGCATCTGCGCTGACAGATAGCGGTGCTTGGACAGAAGATGCCCGCCGCGCTTGCGCCGCAGCTCGAACTCCCACGCAAGCTCGGGGTCAAAGATCACGCAGGCCTCGACCCCCATCGCGCCATTCTTGGTGCCGCCAAAGCTGACCGTATCGACTCCGGCTTTCCACGTCATCTCGGCTGGCGAACAGTCCAGTGCCACCAGAGCATTGGCAAAACGGGCACCGTCAAGATGGGTCTTGAGGCCGAATTCCTGCGCGGTCGCGGTCAGGGCTCGCAACTCGTCCAATTGATAGATCGTGCCTTTCTCGGTCACTTGCGTCAGCGAGAGCGGCCCTCGCTGGGGGCCGTGCACTCCACGGTTCTGCTCGGGAAGAATCTTCGCCCGCAGATCGTCGGCATTCATCTTGCCGTTCACAGTTGGCACCAGCGTCAGCTTGGCACCTGTATAGAATTCGGGCGCGTTACACTCGTCTTCGTGGATATGCGCGCAGCTGCTGCAGAAGATCGTCTGCCATGGCTGCGACATGGTGCCGAGCAGGATCGAGTTTGCCGAGGTGCCGTTGATCACCAGATAGACAGCGGCTTCCGGGGCCTCAAAGATGTCGCGGATTGCCTGACGCACCTCACCCATGATGGGGTCGGCGCCATAGCCCATGGCATAGCCCTCGTTGGCGCGCATCAGCGCCTCCATCACCTTGGGATGGGCGGGTCCGGCATTGTCGGATGCAAAGAACATCAAAGCGGCTCCTGAATGATAAAGTCTTCCCAGTCGTCTTCGTCGATATCGGTTTCTGAAACGGTCAGCCCGCGCATCGAGACGCCAGCCTCATGCACGGAATTCGGATCGCCCGAAATCAGCGGGTGCCAGTCATACAAGGGGCGGCCCTCGTAGATCAGAAGATATCCGCAGGTGCGCGGCAGCCAGTACATGTGCTGCTCAATCGTCTCGGGCGTCATCACGATACACTCGGGCACGTATTTGTGGCGGTTGGAGTAGTTGCTGCAAAGGCAGGACTTACCGTCGAGCAACCGGCAGGACACGCGAGTGAGCGCGACCGTGCCTTCCTCGTCTTCCAGCTTGTTCAGGCAGCACTTGCCGCAGCCGTCACAGAGTGCCTCCCATTCAGCGCGGTTCAGCTCGGCCATCGGTTTGGTTTCCCAGAAACGGTCTTCCAGCCCTTCGCGCGGGATCTCAACGGACATCGGCCAAAATCGCACGGGCCTGATCGCAGTCCGCGTCCATCTGGGTGATCAGCACCTCAAGGCCGTCGAACTTCAACTCGGGACGCAGGAAGTCGACTAGCGCGACCGACAGATGCGTGCCGTAGAGGTCGCCCTTGAAGTCAAAGATAAAGGTCTCGCAATTCGGGATATTCTCGCCGAACATCGGGCGCACGCCGATGGAGGCCGCCCCGTCATAAGTGCCCTTGTGCGGGCCGCCCAGCACATCGACCTTCACCGCATAGACACCGAATTTCGGCGGGTGCAGACCGGTGATCGACATATTGGCGGTGGGATAACCCAGATCACGGCCACGCTGGTCACCGCGGATCACCTCGCCCTCGATCCGGTGCCAGTGGCCCAGCATCGCCGCCGCATCACGCGGCTTGCCGTCGGTCAGCGCCTGCCGGATCGCAGTGGAGGAGACATCCTTGCTGTCGACCGCGACAAGCGGTGCGACGGTGACACCAAAACCCATCTCGGCCCCAAAGGCCGTCAGGTCTTCCACCGTTCCCTTGCGGTCCTTGCCAAAGCAGAAGTCCGCCCCGACAACGACATGCACCAGACCTAACTGATCAACGATGATCTTCTGCGCAAACGCGCGGGGAGTGAGCGCGGCAAGGGCCGCGTTGAACGGCACTTCATAGAGCCTTTCGACACCCAGTTTGGCCAGCCGGTTCGCTTTTGCCTCGGCGTTCATCAGGCGGAATGGCGCGTCGGCCCGCCCGAAGAACTCACGCGGGTGGGGTTCGAATGTCATGATGCCCAAGGGCGCACCCGCAGCCTCTGCCGCCTTGCGGGTCAGGTCGATGACCGACCGGTGGCCGATGTGGACACCGTCGAAATTGCCAATCGCGGCAGCGGCGCCTCGGTCGGCAGGGTCGATAAATACGGTGTCACGGATAATGCGCATGGTGGCTTGCGTAGCCCACAGGGGCGGGCCGCGCAAGCGGTGGAGTGATCAGTCGAATTTGCGCGACGGGGCCAGCACGGTGGCCTCGCCAGCCAGTACCTTTTTGTCATTCACGATGCAGCGCGTATCCATCTTCACGCGGCGGCGCGAATGATCAATCTCGACCACTTCAACCTCGGCCAGCACCATGTCGCCGGGGCGGACGGGGGCGAGGAATTTCAGGCTTTGACCTAGATAGACGGTGCCATGACCCGGCAGTTGTTCACCAATGACGGCAGAGACCAGACCGGCAGTCAGCATCCCATGGGCGATGCGTCCGCCAAAGATGGTGTCATGCGCATAGTCGTCATCCAGATGCACGGGGTTCCGGTCGGTCGAAACTTCGGCGAACAGTTCAATATCACGGTCGGTGATCACCTTGCGGAGCGAGCGGGTCATGCCGATCTCGATATCTTCGATGCAGATCGTTCCGCGGGGGGCGTTGTCCAGCATATCAGGCTCCATAAGGTAACAAAAATTCCACCACTAGCCGTAGATTGAAATTTTATTACTTTGCGGATGCAGAAAAAGTCAAGCGATTCTTGCCGAGGAAATGCAGGAAACCCCGTAAGGGGCGGGGCAGAGGGCATGTCCGTTTTGTTTAGTGAGATTAGCGCAGATGTCCGATGGCGTAGGTTACGCTCATCTGATGCGCATTAAGGTAGGCCTCAAGTGCCGCCGGTTCCGGTTGATGGTCGGTCTTGGTCTCAGCTGCAGCAAGCCCGCCGGAAATAAACAGCACATCAAGGTCTTCTTGCACACCGCCCAGCACATCGGTCCCGATACCGTCGCCGATGGCGATGACGCGCGGATCGCTTGGCGCGTCTTCCAGTGCAGCCAGACGGCGGCGGGCCAGATCATAAATCGGCGTGTGGGGTTTCCCGAAATAGAGGCTCTCTCCGCCCATCTCGGTGTAAAGGGCGGCCAACGCGCCAGCACACCACTCACGCACCTCGCCACGATCAACCACGATATCAGGATTGGCGCAGAGCAGCTTGAGGCCCTTCTGCTTGGCATAAAGAAACTCGGGGCGGTTCACGTCCACATCGGCCATCGTATCAAACGGGCCGCAGCAGACGATGCCCTCGGCCTCGTCCAAAGGCACCTTCCGGATATTGACCGGGTTTTCGATGATTTTCAGCGGCTTGAAGAAATCGTCATCGCGTGGGGTCTCGCCCATAAACCAGATCTTTTCGCCTACGATCCCGCGGAACATCGCCGCCCGCGCGCTGTCGCCCGAGGTTGCAATCGCGTCCCATGCATCCTCGGGGATGCCGAAGCGGTGGATCTGGCGGGCCACACTGTCCCAAGGACGGGGCGAGTTGGTGACAAGGACGACCTTGCCACCTTCGGCGCGATACCTCTGCATGGCTGCGACGGCACCGGGCAGCGCCTTGATGCCGTTGTGCATGCAGCCCCAGAGGTCGACAAAGGCCGCGTCATACTGACCCGAAATCTCGGCGAAATTCTCGATAATCCGGGTCATTTCTGCACCTTTCAGGGCGGTCTGGTCTTAGACCTTGAGCGACGGAATGATCTGCTTTTTCCGGCTCATGATGCCGGGCAGGACCACGCTGTCGCCTGTCACTGTGGCGTCAAAGCTCTTTTCAGCCACGGTCTTGGTCAGCTCGTTCGGGATCAGCATGGTGGCTTCTTCCTTGAGGATATCAACCACGAACAGGAGTACCTGATCGACACCGTCTTCTTCGGCCACCTTCGGCATGGTCTCCATCAGCGATGCTTTGCGATCGAGGATGATCTTGGGCGCGGTGGTTTCCAGAACCGAGACACGGAACTTGGTGCCGTCGATGGCATATTCCTTGCTGTCCATGCGCAGGAGTTCGGCATCCGAGAAAGCCGAAACATCGGATTTCGCTTCAAACATCTCGCCCGCATAGGCGTCGATCTCGATACCCAGATCCTTGGCCAGCGCCTCGGCCAGATCCTTGTCCATCTCGGTGGTGGTGGGCGAGCGGAAGGCCAGTGTGTCCGACAGGATGCAGGACAGCATCAGACCCTTGATGCCCTCGGGCATGTGATCGGCATGGGCGCCCATCATCTGGTGCATGATGGTCGCGGTGCAGGCCAGCGGGCGGATCGTGATGTTGATCGGGTTCTTGGTTTCCAGACCGCCAGCCAATTTGTGATGGTCGATGATCGCGAGCACATCCGCATTATTGATGTTGGCAGGCAGTTCGGCAGGGTTGTTAGTGTCCACGATCACGCAGGACTGGTCGTTTTCGACGTCGGCGATGATTTCGGGCAGATCAAAGCCCCAGCGCTGGGCAACAAACTTGGCCTCGGTGTTGGGCTCACCCAGAAGTGCGGCTTTGCTCTCGATACCGGTGTGGTTAAGGAACCATTCCCAGATCAGCGGAGAGCCGGTACTGTCGGTATCAGGGGATTTGTGGCCAAAGATCAGCGTAGTCATAAGGATCACTTTCGGAAGGATGGCAGAGTCGCGGCCTATATAGAAGCGCGCGCGCGGAGTGTCACCCCGTGGAATGTGGGCTTTGTCCGCGTCTCTTCGGGGCTCCCCCAAGGTATTTTGGAACATGAGAAGGGGCTTGTTGCGCGCGCATCCTTGCGCTTGTCTGAGGCCATGACAAAGGAAGCCGATCTCTACCCGCCCGTGAAAGCCCATCTCGAGGTGCAGGGCTATGTCGTCAAAGGTGAAGTCGGGGCGGCGGACGTTGTCGCACGCCGCGGGGATGATCTGGTAATCGTTGAAATGAAGACCGGCTTCTCGCTCGCGCTCTTCCACCAGGGGATCGAGCGGCTGGCGATCACCGATGCCGTCTATCTGGCAGTGCCGGCGGGTGGCAAAGGCAAGGCGCTCAAGCGGAATGTACAGCTCGCGCGGCGCGCTGGGCTCGGCGTGATGACCGTCCGCCTGCGGGATGGTTTTGTCGAGGTGCTGGCCGATCCCGGCCCCTATGCAGCACGGCAATCAAAGAAAAAGCGCGCGCGGCTGCTCAAGGCCTATGACCGCATGCAGGGTGATCCCAACGACGGGGGTGCAACCCGTCACGGATTGATCACCGGCTACCGTCAGGATGCGCTGCGCTGTGCAAGGTTTCTTGCGGTCCATGGGCCCTCGAAGGGGGCGGTGGTCAAGGAATGGGCCGAGGTGCCGGACGCCACGCGCATCATGCGCGACGATCACTACCGCTGGTTTCGCAAAGTGGCCCTTGGCACCTATGAGCTGACCGAGAAGGGGCGGCGGGGGCTGGCCGACTATGGTGATGTTGAAGCCTAGGGAAAGCGGCTGAGCGTCCAGCCCTCGTTCTCCAGCAACTGCAGCACACCCAATTCGCCGATCAGATGGCCCGCACCGACAGCAACGACGATATTGTCATGAGCCTCGGTGGCGGCGGTGATCACCGGAATCCAGTTCCGGTTGCGGGTGTGGAGCAGCGCCTCTTCCATCTCGGCGAACATGGCCTCGGCCTCTGCGGTGTCCGTCATCGGCACGTCCTGCATCGCGATCCGGCCCATTTCCCACAGGCGGCCTACGTCCTCGGCGAAATAGCGGTCGAGCATCGCGACAAACATTTGACTTTGCAGGTCGGGCGCCAGCATGTTGATGCGGAGCATGTCGATCTGCTCTTCAAACGATGCATCGTCGAAAAGCCCGAAAAGCGTATCAAAAGGCTCAAGTGCGGCGACCGGCACGCCTGCGGCCGTCGCATCCGCGGCGATCATCTTGTCGAGGCCGACAGCGCCCGCCAGCATCGCCTCCATCGCGCAGTCCGGCACGGCGAGCATCAGCGACAGATACCAGGGTTGCATTTTGGCGGCCATAAAACTGGGAATGTTGCGCTGGCCCGCGGCCTCCATCAATTGCTGCCAGACGTACTCTTCCAGAAGCTCGGGCAGGTTCGGGCCATCGACGATAAAAATCAGGCTGGGGTCCCGCGTGATCAGATCACGCAACTGCTGTTCCTCCTGCGCGGTGGCCTCCAGCAGGACCAGTTCGGCGCTCTGGACGTCTGCCGCTACGCGGGTGCGGACGATCTCGAGGCGGGGGTCATAGATGTGCATGGTGCCGATGATGGTCAGGCGGTCATCGCCACGGGTGGCGTGATAGGTCAGCCCCTCGGCATAGGGCATCGCGTCCACAGCCGTGGCAAGTGCATCGCGTTGGGCGTCACTCATTGCATCAAGATAGCTCCCGCCCACACATTGCGCGGCGACCGGTGTCGCCAGAAAAGAGAATGCAAGAGCAGTAGCGCGCAGAAACATCAGATAACCTCGGGTTGTGTCCTGTCAGAGGTAAGCCTGCCCACGCACGCGGTCAAACCACGCGGGCGTGGTTTTGAAAGATCATGCGCTGGCCGGTGCGGATCAGAAAGCGCCCGATCCGGTCGCGCAACGAGGCTTGCGGTGGCGGCACGATGCTCAGCCGGACGGGCCCAGGGGCAAAGATGAGCGGCGGCGGAGGGTCGGCGCGCATTGGCACAGGCGCAAAGACATGGCTTGTCTGCTGCATGGCCAGACGGGCAGGCTGCGTGCGGCGCGGCTTGCACTTTGCAGGCACGGAATGTGTGAAGGCATCGACCTTGTGGTCGACGTGGAAGAACGGGGGATGCATGGGGGTGATCCAGACGTAAATGGAATAAAGTGGGCGGGCCAAGGGCCACGCAGGACTGCAAGCTTGGTGTCAGCACCAGGCGAGTGAGGTTTCCTTTCTAAGCATTGCAGTCTCCTTCGATTCGCATTCGCGTTCCGGTTGATTGCGCCGCAAGTCCTGCTTTCACCAAGCACTTTTTCGCGCCACCCGGCGGGCAAGCATCTAACGTATTGTTATTATTGGCCAAAAAAAATCCTGGGGGAGCGCCGCAGGCGCGGGGGCAAAGCCCCCATTCACCCCGCAGCCCGTCCCGCGCGTCGCCCGGAATGGATGCACCCGCCCAAGAACGTGCCCTCCAGCGCGTTCTTGCCGTGATAGCCGCCGCCACCAAATCCGGCTGCTTCGCCGGCCGCATAGAGCCCGCCGATCTGGCCGCCTTCTGCTGCAAAGACCCGTCCGTCGAGGTCGGTGTGGATACCGCCCAACGTCTTCCGCGTCAGCACACGGAGTTTCACCGCGATCAGAGGCCCCTTGGCCGTATCGAGGATCTTGTGCGGCTTTGCTGTGCGGATCAGTTTGTCGCCGAGGTATCTCCGCGCGCCCCGAATTGCCGTCACTTGCGCGTCCTTGGCGAAGGGGTTGTCGATCTGCGCATCACGCGCTGCGATTTGGGCTCGCAGCTTTGCGCCGTCTAGCAGGTTTCCGCCCAGCTTGTTCATGCCGTTCACAAGTGTGTCAAAGTCGTGCGCCACGACAAAATCGACACCCTTTTCCTTGAAGGCCTCTACGGCGCTCGTCGCCCCTTTGCCAAGTCGCTCTTTCAGCACACCCTTCCAGGTGCCGCCTGTCAGGTCGGGGTTCTGCTCGGAGCTTGAGAGCGCAAATTCCTTTTCGATGATCGCCTGCGTCAGCACGAACCACGTGTGGTCATAGCCACGTCTGCAAATCTCGTGCAGGGTCGACATCGTATCGAACCCCGGCAGGCAGGGCACCGGTAGGCGCTCGCCTGTTGCATCAAACCACATGGATGATGGTCCGGGCAGAATGCGGATACCATGGTCCGGCCAGATCGGGTCCCAGTCCTGCACGCCTTCGCAGTAATGCCACATACGGCTCATGTTGATCAGCTCCGCACCCGCGGCCTTCACGTGGTCCAGCAACAGCCCGTCCACATGGCGGGGCACGCCCGACACCAGTTTCTCCGGCAGATGCCCTGACTTGGACGGGTCCCAGTGCCGCCGCACCATGTCGAAATTGCCGCCCATACCGCCCGAGACACCCGCAACCTGCCCGTTGCGGATATCAAACCCCGTCACGCGATGCCGGAAACCGAAAGTCACCTTGCCTGCTTTCTCGGCCTCGAGCACACGATCGACAAAGGGTTTCAACACCCCGGGGCCTGTGCCCCAAGTCACATGAAACCGCGGGACGGAGTTGCCGTGACCATGCGCAAAGCTGCCGCCGCGCTCGGCCCAGCCGACAACTGGAAACCAGCGCATACCCAGCCCATAAAGCCAGCTGCGCATCTCGCCTGCCGCAAAATCAAGGTAGGCCCGCGCCCATTCCTGCGGCCAGTTGTCCTGCGGTCCGTCAAATTGCGCCGATCCGAACCAGTCGTTTGTGGCCAGCGCATGACTGTCCTTCACCCGCATCCGCCACTGCTCTGGCGTATCGATCATGCAAAGACCACCCAGCGACCAGAAGGCCTGACTGCCAAGGTTCTGGCGGCCCTCTTGATCAAGGATGGTGACGGTCTTGCCGCGCGCGACCAGCTCGTTTGCCGCCACAAGCCCCGCAAGGCCCGCGCCGATGATCACTACATCACATTGCATGGCAGTCCTCCCCTGGCGATATCATTGCCGCAGGCGGGGAACAGTCAAAGCCTGACGCGGCGTCAGGCGCCTTTCCAGACAGGTGGGCGTTTTTCGATAAAGGCCCGCGCACCCTCGGCGGCGTCCGCCGTTTGCGCGATCTCGCCGATCAACCGGTCATTCTCGGGCCAATGCGCGGCATCCGTCGCCTCCAATGGGCGGGTCGCTATGGCGAGGGTGTGCTGGATCGCCAGCGGTGCGTTCCCCGCAATCTCTGCCGCGAGTTTGCGGGCCTCTACCAGCGCCTGCCCGTCAGGTACCGCGCGGTTGATCACGCCCCAATCGGAGGCTTCACCGGCGCCAAATGGCTTGCCCGTGAGTAGGATCTCATTCGCGCGCACGCGCGGGATCGTTGTGGGCAGGCGCACCGCGCCGCCCGCCCCGGGGATCAGTCCGATGCGCACCTCTGGCAGGGCGAATAGTGCGGACTGCCCCGCAATGACCAGATCACAGGCCAGCATCATCTCGAACCCGCCCGCCAGAGCCGCACCCTCCACCGCGCAGATCACAGGCTTCGTCCGCTTGCGGCGCACAAAGCCGCCGAACCCGTATTTGCCAAAAAGGATCGTATTGCCTGCGCCACGCGCAAAGGCCTTGAGGTCCATGCCTGCACAGAACAGCGCGCCCGCCCCCGTGAGGATCGCCACGCGGACCGACGGATCACTTTCGACCTTATCGAAAGCATCGCGGATCGCGTCGCAAACCTCGGGGTTGATCGCATTGCGCTGGTCGGGGCGGTTGAGCGTGACGGTAGCAACCCCGTCCGCCACGTCATAGAGCACCACATCAGTCATTTCCGGCCTCCTCCTCAGCCATTTTGCGCAGGGTTGCGCGGATGATCTTGCCGGTTGTCGTCATCGGCATGTCATCAATGAAGCGGATCACCCGTGGATATTCATAGGCGGCAAGGCGCGTCTTCACATGGGCCGCGATTTCATCGGCCAGTGGGTCCGACCCCGAAAACCCTTCGGCCAGCTTGATATAGGCCGCGACAACACTGCCACGGATATTATCCGGCTTGCCCACAACACCTGCCATCTGCACCGCAGGGTGGGTCAGCAGGCAATCCTCGATCTCGGCGGGGCCGATGCGGTAGCCGCCCGAGCTGATGATATCGTCATCGCGCCCGATAAAGCGGATACGCCCCGAGGGTGTCTTGCTGCCCTTGTCCCCTGTCAGCAGCCACTTGGCACCGTCGATCTCGATGAACTTTTCCGCCGTCGCCTCGGGCCTGTTCCAATAGCCAAGGAACATCACCGGATCAGGCGAACGCACGGCGATGCTGCCTTCCTCGTCTATGACGCAATAGCGCTTTTCGTCTTCGTCCACCACATCCACATCATGCCCCGGCACCGCAAATCCCATCACGCCGGGTTCGGCAGGTTCAATGGCGGCACAGGAAGACACGATCATGTTGCACTCGGTCTGGCCGTAGAACTCGTTGATCGTCGTGCCAAAGACATCCTGCCCCCACGCGATCAACTCTTTGCCCAGGGTCTCGCCCCCGCTGGCGACAGACCGCATCGGTACGGGGGTTGCGGGGGTGTCCAGCCGCATCAGTTTCAGCGCCGTGGGCGGCAGGAAAGCATTGCGGATGCCGTGATCACGGATCAGGTCAAAGGCTGCCTTGGCCGTGAATTTCTTGAACCGGCAGGCCACGACGGGCACCGCGTGATGTAACGCAGGCATCAGCACATCCAGCAAGCCGCCGATCCACGCCCAATCGGCTGGTGTCCAGATCTTGTCGCCCGTCTGCGGAAAGAAGTCATGGCTCATCTCGACGCCTGGCAGGTGGCCGAGCAGGACACGATGGGGGTGCAAGGCCCCCTTGGGCGCGCCCGTTGTCCCCGAAGTATAGATCAGGATCGCCGGATCATCGGCGGCTGTGTCGACTGGGGTGAAGTCTGGCGAGGCCGCGGCGCATAGGGCGTGATAGTCGTCCGCCCCCTCTGCAGCTCCGTCAATCGAAAGGACACGTTCAAGCGCGGGTAGCTGCTGGCGTAAGGTGGCAAGGGTTGCTGCCCCTGCGGCATTGGTGATGACAGCCTTCGCCCCTGAATCTGCCAGCCTGTGCAGCAGCGCCTCTGGCCCGAAGAGAGTGAACAGAGGGATCGAGATACAGCCCATCTTGGTGACCGCGATATGGGCCGCAGCGGTCTCAACACATTGGGGCAGCAGGACCGCAATACGGTCCCCCTGCTTCGCGAATTCTGCTAAGACATTGGCAAGCCGATTGGATTTTTCCCGCAATGTGGCGAAACTGTATTCGGTGACAGCACCAGTTTCCGCAACGTCGATCAAAGCGATCTTGTCAGGGTCAGAGGCTGCGTGCCGGTCGCAGATATCGACCCCGAGGTTGTACCGGTCAGGAACCTGCCAGCGGAACGCCGACACAAGAGAAGCGTATGTAGATTCGGGGCTGAGCATGGTTATGAAATGAACACTTGTTCAATTCTATGTCAATCAAACGATTCGGTGCTGGAATTGAGGTTGGCCGCAGCTTTGCCAGCTTATGAACACAGGTTTGCCACATTCTGCCGCAGCGCTGCCATTGTTCAACTTTGTCGAATGCGCTGATGGGCTGCTCAACCCAAGGAGGAAACATATGCAAGAGCATGAAAATACGAACGTTTTAATGATGAAAACCTGTGCATTGGCAATAATCCGCCAGATATTTCGCGGAAATACAAAAGTTAATAGGGCATTACACTTTGGTTAATGGGGGAGGTCTCATAACGGCCTTGTAGCGAGTTTTGCGCCAACAAAGGCCAAGTAGTCAGTCAAGGCACACTCAGGAGGATACCACCTTGCAGACCACTTTGAATGATACCGAGACGACCCAGTCCGAGGAGCAGCAGACAAGCTGTGACGGGACGCTGATCAACCTGGCCGCGCATCGCCAAATAAAATCTGAGCGTTTTGCAGATGTCGACGATCTGTTAGACAGGCTGACATATGACGCCGTAAATGTTGCGAGTGGAGGGTGTCGCACTTCCTGACAGACGTGCGCTCAGCGCATGTTAGTGAGTGTTGGTACTAAAGGTTGGTTGATGAAGCCGCTGGTCATTGCCATTTCTGCGATCCTGTTTGCCACTTCTGCTGTCGCAGATGTGTCAGAGCTTTCGCAGTCTGAACTTCGCGCAGCCGTCGCTGCCGACCGTGCGATCCCCACGCGCTCGCTTGTTGCTGGCGTAGAGAGCTTCACCGGCGGACAAGTTGTCGATATTCGCGCCTTCCTGGAAGACCAGCAAACACTCATCTTCCGCATCCTGTACCGTGGCCCGAATGGCGAAGTAGAGATGCTGCTTGTCGATGGCGGTACCGGGCGTCAGGTCGCGTCTGCCTCTGACGTTGGACAGGCGATCGCTGCCTATGTCGGCGCGAACCCTGGCAACAGAAACGCATTCGGTCGCAATGGTCTTGGCAACGGCCGAAACAACGGTAACAATGGCCGCAATGACAACCGTGGTGGCAATAGCGGTGGCGGCGGGAATAGCGGTGGCAACGGTCGAGAAAGCTAAAGTCCCAACTTCGTCAAACTTCTGCCATGCCACCCGTTTAGCGAAGTGCCATGCGTATTCTGATTGCCGAAGACGAGCCAGTTCTGGCCAACCAAATCAAAACAGTCCTTGCGTCTGAAGGGCTCGCTGTTGATATCGCCCCTGACGGTGCCGAAGCCCAGTTTCTGGGCGAGACCGAACCCTATGACATGATCATTCTGGACATCGGCCTGCCGATCAAGGACGGGCTGACTGTTCTGAAAGGCTGGCGCAGCGCTGGTATTGATACACCTGTTCTGCTGCTGACGGCCCGCAATGACTGGACAGACCGTGTGGACGGACTTGATGCAGGTGCCGACGATTACGTCGCCAAGCCGTTCCATATGGCCGAGCTTTCGGCACGGGTCCGCGCAATGATCCGGCGCAAGGTCGGTGCGTCGAACCCGGTCTTCACAAAGAACGACGTGACCTTCGACAGCCGCACCAATCAGGTGATGGTCGCGGGTATCCCGACCAACCTGACCGCACAGGAAGTCGCTGTCCTGTCCTACCTCTTCCATAACTCGGGGCGGCTGGTGTCGCGGACCGAGCTGTCACAGCACATCTACCAATATGACGGTGATCGCGACTCCAACACGATCGCGGTGTTCGTCAACCGGTTGCGCAAGAAACTCGGCAACGACCTGATCGAGACAGTTCGTGGCCGTGGTTACGTGATCAAAGCCTCTGCATGAGGTCGCTACGCGCGCGCGCGGTCACGGCTGGTATCATCTGGGCCGTTGTTACCATCGTTCTCGGTCTGGCTGGGCTCAGCCAGTATATGAACACGCTCTCTGAAGAGCGCTTTGCCGAGCATTTGCAGACACGGCATACCCAAGCGGTTGTCGCCGTTGCCAACAACGCGAGTAACCCTGAAAATATCGCCCGTGCTATTGGTGATCCGGTCTATCAGCGTCCCTTTTCAGGACAGTATTGGCAGATTGAAAACCTTGATGGTGATCTGCTCGTTTCGCAGTCACTCGTTGACGGTCTCTTGCCCTTGGCAGATGAGACCTTCGAGGGGGTTGTCACACGCACAGTGACCACATCAGATGGCGAGGAATTGCTCTGTATGGGGCAGTGGCTCACCATGGACGATGGTCAAATGTGGTATGTGCAGGCGGCCTCTTCGCTCGAGGAGTTGCGCGACGAACAGGCGGTCCTCCAACGCAGCCTCTACTCCGCTTTCGCGATTGTCTTGTTCATCGCGGTGATTGGTGCCCTCCTGCAGGTGACGGCCATGCTGCAGCCGCTCAACACTCTCCGCCGCGATGTTTCGGCGAGATGGGAACATGAAGAAGGGCTCGAGGTGTCGGGCTACCCTGTCGAAGTCGCGCCATTGGTGAATGACATCAACGGCCTGCTGGAACGTAACCGCGATATCGTCAAAGGGTCGCGCAAGCAGGCCGCCGACCTCGCCCATGCCATCAAGACACCCGCCGCCATCATGCGAAACGAGTTGGAAAGCCTGCAGGCGCAGGGCCGTGACGTCGCCGACGCGCTCCAGGCGCTCGACCGTCTGGATGCGCAGCTCCAGCGCTCGCTGGCACGGATGCGGGCGGACGGAAGTGACGGCGCCGTCGGTGTCGTCACCGATATCGATACCGCGCTCGGGCGTCTGGAACGTGCCTTTACTGCGCTGGGCCGCAACGCCGACAAATCTTTTAAGGCCGAAATCGAAGCCGGATTGCGCGTCCGCATGGACCAAAGTGATCTGGAAGAGGTTATCGGCAATCTGCTGGACAACGCGATGAAATGGGCCAAGGGCGCCTTCATTCTCAAGGCAGAACGCGCCGAGGGACCTGCTGTGCTGGTCACCATTGCGGATGATGGTCCCGGTATTCCCGACGATGAGATGAAAGAGGTTGTCCAAAGCGGCAGACGACTGGACCAGAGCAAGCCGGGCACGGGGCTTGGTCTGGCGATTGCCTCTGACCTTGTGGATGTCTACGGCGGCATGCTGATGCTCGGTCGGTCAACGGAACTCGGCGGGCTCGCTGTTTACCTGCTCTTGCCCGTTCCGGGCGGTCCGAAGCTCGCAAAATCCAAGCAGGTCTAGTCCGACCGTCCGAACAGACCTCGCAACGCGCGGGTGACGAGACTTGTGACCGCAGGCTTTTTCGCGGCGTGGAATGGCAGCGGCCGGCAGACCTCCATGGCGGCAATCCCGACGCGGGCGGTGAGCGCGCCATTGACGACCCCTTCGCCAAAGCGGCGCGAGACCTTGGACAGAACGCCACCCCCTGCAACCGAGCTGATCAGATCATCCCCAACGGCGACAGCTCCTGTCGCCACCAGATGTGAAAGGACCGAGCGCGTCAGACGCCAGCTGCCCAGCGTGCCGGATCGCCCGCCGTAAATCTCGGCAATCCGGCGGATCATGCGCAGGTTGGCCGTCAGCGCGGTGAACACATCGGCCAGTGCCAGTGGCACAATCGCCGTGACGGTGGCGACCTGACGGGCGGCCGCCTCGACCTCCAGACGTGCACGGGCGTCGAGCGGGGCGAGGATCGTCGTCTCCGCCAGGCCGAGAAGCGCATCGGCATCCAGCAGGTCGGCCTGTCGTTCCTTCAGTGCGGCACGGCCCCAACTGGTATCCTCGCGGCGGGCATAGAGTGCGTCGACCTCGCCCACCACGCGGCGGGCGATGGACAGGTCCTCTGTCGCGATTGCCTCGCTCGCGTGATGCTGGATGCGGTCCAGCTTCCGCAAACGGCCAAAGGCGGCCAGTTCGCGCAGGGCGATCACAGCAAGCACCAGCAAAAGCAGCACGGTCAGCACCGTAGCAATACCGCCAAGGATGGGCGAGCGTTCCAGCAAGCCGATCACATAGTCCCAAGCCGCCAGCGAAACGACAAATCCCGTGAGCGAGACCAGCAACCCCCAGAACCACCGAGCAAGCCGTGACGGACGGCGCGCGGCAATCGCGGCAACCCTTTGCATCGCGGCGTCCTGCGGCGCCTCGACTTCTGGCACGGCAGGGGCCAGATGCGGCTTTATGCGGGTGTCGTCCTCGAGGCTAATCAGAACTGGACCTTTGCTCATCGCGCGCTCCATTCGTAACGGATGTCCGGACACCCTTCCTCGTTGTTGCTGCCATCGGTTTCTGCCGTGGCCCGAAATCCATTACGTTCATAGAACCGACGTGCCGCGCTGTTCTGCTGAAAACACCAGAGTTTCAAATGTGCGCACTCACTCTGCGCTTTCTGCAAAAGACGACTGCCGATGCCGTTTCCTCGTGCGGAAGGTGCCAGATAGAGGTGGCTGATCTCCTCACCCTCACGGGACAGAAATCCGCAAGGTTCCGGATTTGCTGCAACCGTGACCGCCCCCTTCACGATGAGACCCGCGACAAAGGTGCGATCTTCCTCGGTTGTATGCAGGCGGGGCAGATACGGGGCGGTTTCGAAGAAGTCTCCCAGAATAGCCGCCAAAGGCGCAGCATCCTGAGGGATCGCTGGGCGCAGTATCATAGCCGATCCCCCAGCAAAAACTGCGCAGCTTTGTCCAGCCGGATGTGGGGCGGTCCGTCACCTGTGCGCCGTGTCAGCGGGGCAGGGGCAAAGCGCATGATGCCATAGTCACCGTCCAGCCATTTGTCCTGTCCGGCCCGTGCGGGTGACAAAAGATGCGCCGGATCGGCAGGCAGATCACCGGGGTAGAATGCCGCCTGCTTGCCGGTATCGAGCAACCGTCCGCGTACAACATCCAGCATCGTCCCGTCATACTCCACCCGATCCTCGACCGTTGTGCGCAGGGCCGCAATCGACATCGCCGCCGTCTGCGCGCCCGCGAAATCCGCGCGGTCCTTTGCCTCGCGCAGCAGTGCCTCGGTGATCGCGGTCAGTTGGGGGTGCTGACTGTGATGCAGGTGATCGGCCTTGGTCGCGGCGAAAAGGATGCGCTCGACCCGCCGCCCCTGAAAGATCCGTGTCAGAAAATCGTTCCGCCCGACACGAAAGGCCGCAAGTATGCCCGCCATCGCCCCGCGCAGGTCGTCCAGCGCAGAAGGCCCCGCATGGATCGCGCCTAGCACATCCACCAGCACGATCTGGCGGTCGATCTTGGAGAAATGGTCGCGGAAGAAAGGGCGCACAATATTGCGTTTGTAGCTCTCAAAGCGTCGTTCGAACTCCTGCCCCAATGACCCGCGCGGGTACTTGTCCTCGGACAATGGTGCGAAGGTCAATACAGGGCTGCCGGCCAGATCTCCCGGCAAAAGGAACCGCCCGGGCGAGCAATCCGAGAAACCCGCCTCGCGCGCCTTGCGCAGATGTTCGGTAAAGCGCTCGGCCAGAACCCCCGCTTCTTCCTCGTTCAGTTTGGACGTCGGATCGACACCCGCAACCAGAGCCGCATAGTCCGCACCGCCGGGACGCCGTGCCGCGCGGGCTAGCGTGGCGGCAGACCAGTCGGCATAGCTCATCTCCAGCAATGACAGGTCCAACAGCCA
>CAXQAV010000497.1:0-2630 GCA_964221795.1 Luminiphilus sp.
AAAAAAAAAGGAGGTGCGGCGAACGCACCTCCAGGAGGCTGCAAGAAGAGGGATCAAATAATCAAAGGCTGTCGCTGAAAACTGCGATCCACCCGTGATAGCAGGATGATACGCAACTGCAGTGCCAATGCCAACGACTCGAAAACACAAATCCGATTAAAAATATTATAACTCATTGAAAAACATATAATCTTTTTTTCGGCATAATTCGTGAATCGGGGTTCGAGGGCAAATTGTAGCGTCGAGATTCAATTTGTGTGGATCGGGTCGCGGTGAAATTTTGCGAGGCTCACGCCATTTCGCAGTTGTAAGATGCAAACCACGGTCGTCCTCAGGGTGGCTTGCGTCGGCACGGGCGGCGCTCTAGTCAGGTCGTGGATGAACAAGAATACGCCGGTTCGGGCCAACACCCGTCCTGATCCGGCCATGAAAGGACAAGGGAATGGCTCGCAACAAAATCGCACTGGTCGGCGCTGGCAACATTGGCGGGACGCTGGCGCTGCTCGCCGGCATGAAGGACCTCGGCGACGTTGTGTTGCTCGATCTCGCCGATGGCATCGCCAAAGGCAAGGCGCTGGATATCGCTGAAGCAGCCCCGGTGGAAGGCTTCGATGCCGCCATGACCGGCACCGGCGACTACGCCGACCTCGCCGGCGCCGATGTCGTCATCGTGACAGCCGGTGTGGCGCGCAAGCCGGGGATGAGCCGCGATGATCTGCTCGGGATCAACGTCAAGGTCATGAACGCAGTGGGCGCCGGGATCCGCGAGCACTGCCCCGATGCTTTCGTGATCTGCATCACCAACCCGCTCGATGCCATGGTCAAGGTGCTGCAAGAGGCCTCAGGCGGCCCGGCACACAAGGTGGTGGGTATGGCAGGCGTGCTGGACAGCGCGCGTTTCCGCCACTTCCTCGCCGATGAAATGAACGTGTCCGTCGAAGACGTCTCGGCCTTCGTGCTCGGCGGGCACGGCGATACCATGGTGCCGGTTCCCAACTACACCACAGTGGCCGGGATCGACCTGCCAACCCTGATCCAGATGGGCTGGATCACGCAGGAGCGGGTCGACGCCATCGTCGATCGCACCCGCAAGGGCGGGGGCGAGATCGTCGCCCTGCTCGGCACGGGTTCAGCCTTCTACGCGCCAGCATCCAGCGCCATTTCCATGGCCGAATCCTACCTAAAAGATAAAAAGCGACTCCTGCCTTGCGCGGCCTTCCTCGACGGCCAATATGGGGTCAAAGGCATGTACGTCGGCGTTCCGGTCATCATCGGCAAGGATGGTGTCGAGCGCATCGTCGAGCTGCCGCTGAGCGCGGATGAAACCAGCATGTTCAACGCGTCGGTCGACGCGGTGAAGGGCCTCAACGAGGCCGTCGCCGCCCTGAGCTGAGATTGAGCCGGTCCGGTGCGACCCGGCCTGAGCCATCGGTTCAGTCTGGTTGACGCGCTGCCGGACCGGTTAACGGACGGACCGGCTGAGCCTGGGCTTGCATGCGCGCTTCCAACCGAGGAGCCATGATGACGCCCAAAGCTCTAATTCTGTTCGCCCATCCCGACGAAGACGGATCAAGTGCCGGGGCAAGCCTGCTCAACCGGATCGAGGGCGAACCGGATATCGAAGTCCGTCGCCTCTACGATCTCTATCCTGACTTCAACGTCGATGTTGAGGTCGAGCAGGCAGCCTGGGAGGCTGCCGACGTCATTGTGCTGCAGCACCCTTTTTACTGGTACTCGTCTCCAGCACTGCTCAAGGAGTATCTGGACGTCGTTCTGGAGCACAACTGGGCTTACGGCACCGAGGGAAAGGCGCTGGCCCGCAAGTCGCTGCTGACCGTGACCACAGCCGCCTCGCGTGAAGAAAACTACCGTCCCCACGGCTACAATAAATTCCCGGTCGAGACCCTGCTGCTGCCCTTCGAGGCCACGGCCAACCTGTGCAGCATGACCTACGAGAAACCCGTGGTTGTCTATGACGCCGACCGGATCGAGCCCGAGGCTCTGACAGCGGCCGGGGAGGGTTACGTGCAAACCCTCAGACACCTGCTTGCGCGCCACGCCGGCGGGGAGGGGGCTGCACAGTGACCACCTCGTTCCTGTTCCTCGCGACGCTGTTTCTGGGCGCTGCTGTCATTATCGTGCCGCTGTTCCAGCGCCTGGGCCTGGGGTCCGTGCTGGGCTACCTCGTCGCCGGGGTGGCCATTGCGCCCGTGCTGCGCTGGCTGGGCGCCGACGCCGTGCAAATCTCCCACATCGCCGAATTCGGTGTGGTGATGATGCTGTTCCTGGTCGGCCTCGAACTGGAGCCGAAGAAGCTGTGGCGGCTGCGGGTGCCGATCATCGGCATCGGCGGCGCGCAGGTGCTGATCACAGCGGCGGCCATGTGGGGGCTGGGGCAGGTGTTCGGGCTGGACTGGCGCATGGCGCTGGCGCTCGGGCTGGCGCTGGCCCTGTCCTCGACGGCAATCGTGCTGCAGACCCTGAATGAGACGGGCCAGCTGGCGACCCCCGCCGGACAGAACTCCTTTTCCGTGCTGCTGTTCCAGGACATCGCGGTCATCCCGATCCTCGCCGTGCTCCCCTTCCTTGCGCACCCAGGCGGCTTCGGCCTTGCGGGCGGGGGCGGTCAC
>CAXQAV010000498.1:0-2318 GCA_964221795.1 Luminiphilus sp.
GAGGACGAGAAGGACCGCGCGCGCAAGGCCGGCATCACCAACTTTGACCGTGTCTATACCCGCGACGATATGGTCACAGGCGATGTGATCTTTGCCGCCACTGGCGTGACCGATGGCAGCCTCGTTCCCGGCATCAAGCGCGAGGTCGGTTTTGTCACCACAGAAACCATCCTGATGCGCTCCAAAACCGGCTCCGTCCGGCGGATGATCTACCGCAATCCGACAAGCTAGGTCGGACGAGCGGGCGCAGTATTTTGACAAGATGATGTGGAATGGCGTGGTCAAACACGCCATATCTGCCTATTCTTTGACACTATGACGTCTGCCACCGTACATCCTGCATTTCTCCACGTCGAAAGCTCTGCCACAGGGCGGCGCTGGATCGGGCCGTCGGTCGAGGATGACCGCGCGACCGAAGCACTGGCGCAGCAAACCGGCCTGCCTTCCGCGCTCTGCCATGTGCTTGCCTCGCGGGGTGTTGAGGCCGCGGACGCGGATGCATTTCTCGCGCCCAAGCTGAAGGACCTCCTGCCCGACCCGCGCAGTCTGAAAGACATGGAAGCGGCGAGCACACGCTTTATCGCAGCGGTGAAAGCCCACCAGCGGATCGCGGTTTTCGCGGACTATGATGTGGACGGTGGCAGCTCGGCGGCACTTCTGCTCACATGGCTGCGCCAGATGGGGCGGGACGCGACTCTCTATGTCCCTGACCGCATCGACGAAGGCTACGGGCCAAACGATGCCGCGATGCAGATGCTCGCCGCCGATCACGACCTGATCATCTGTGTGGACTGCGGAACCCTGTCGCACGGGCCGATTGCGGCAGCAGCAGGCGCGGATGTGATCGTGCTCGACCATCACCTCGGCGGGGAAACCCTGCCCGAGGCCCGCGCCGTGGTGAACCCAAACCGGCAGGACGAAAGCGGTGCGTTGGCCCATCTTTGCGCGGCAGCCGTGGTCTTTCTGATGCTGGTTGATGCAAACCGCATCCTGCGCGAGGCGGGCGAGAACGGCCCCAACCTGATGGATATGCTCGATCTGGTGGGTCTTGCGACCGTGGCGGATGTGGCACCGCTGATTGGCGTGAACCGCGCCTTCGTGCGGCAGGGCCTGGCGGTGATGGCGCGACGGCAGAGGGTCGGACTGACAGCCCTGAGCGATATCGCAGGGTTGAACGAGACCCCGACCAGCTATCACCTCGGCTATCTGCTCGGGCCCCGCGTCAACGCAGGCGGGCGGATCGGCAAGGCCGATCTTGGCGCGCGGCTTTTGTCCAGCAGTGATCCGGCCGAGGCACAAAGCATTGCTGCCAAGCTCGACGAGCTCAACACCGAACGGCGCGAGATCGAGAACGCTGTGCGCGATGCGGCCCTCGCACAGGCGACCGAGCGTGGGCTAGAAGGGCCTCTGGTCTGGGCAGCGGGCGAAGGCTGGCACCCCGGCGTGGTCGGAATCGTTGCTGCACGGCTGAAAGAGGCCACCAACCGCCCCGCCGTCGTGATCGGACTGGAAGGGGACGAGGGCAAGGGATCGGGCCGCTCTGTCAACGGCATCGACCTCGGGGCCGCGATCCAGCGGACCGCGATGGAGGGGCTGCTGCTAAAAGGTGGCGGGCACAAGATGGCCGCAGGGCTGACCATGGCGCGGGACCAAGTGAAACCAGCCATGGCGCGGCTCGGGGAGCTACTCGCAAAACAGGGCGCCGATGCCATAGGGCCCGCCGATCTGCGCCTGAGCGGTCTGTTGATGCCGGGCGCCGCCAGCGTGGCACTTGTCGAGCAACTGGAAAACGCGGGGCCCTTCGGCGCAGGTGCCCCTGCCCCGCGCTTTGCCTTCTCAGATTGCCAGATCCACTTCGCCCGTCAGGTGGGGGCAAACCACCTGAAAATCAGCTTTGGCGATGGAATCAGCGCGCGGCTTGGCGGAATCGCGTTCGGGGCCATGGACGGACCACTGGGGCCAATGCTGACCCAGCACAACGGTGCGCGTTTCCACCTTGCAGGACGCCTTGAAATCAACGTCTGGCAGGGCAGAAAGAGCGTGCAATTGCGCCTTGAAGACGCCGCGCCAGCGCATTGATTTTTTCCGCCAAAAACCGCAAAAACCCCCTTGCGCGCCCCCAGCAGTTTCCCTAAAAGCGGCGCACCAAGTGCGGTCCCTTCGTCTATCGGTTAGGACGCCAGGTTTTCAACCTGGAAAGAGGGGTTCGATTCCCCTAGGGACTGCCATTGGTCTTCCAGCACACCTGATGTATCCGAGGCTTTTGGCATGCGGTGCCCCACAAAAACAGAGCGTGGGACACTTTTGTGTTGTTTGCG
>CAXQAV010000499.1:0-4223 GCA_964221795.1 Luminiphilus sp.
GTTAGTCGAGATTAACCCGCGCGATGCCAATAAACTTGGTGTGCTGGACGGCGCGCAGGTTTGGGTTGAAGGGCCAGAAGGAGGCAAGGTGAAGGTGATGTCGATGGTCACTGAACGGGTGTGTGAAGGCGTGTCCTTTATGCACTTCCACTTTGGTGGCCATTTCCAAGGCGAGGATCAGCGCGGGAAATACCCCGATGGTGCAGACCCTTATGTTTTGGGCGAATCCACCAACACTGCGCAAACCTATGGCTATGACAGCGTAACCCAGATGCAAGAGACTAAAGCGACTCTTTGCAAGATCTGGACAGCGTAAGGGAGAAGTAGAATGGCTAGAGCAAAATTTCTCGTTGATGCTGAACGCTGCATTGAGTGCAACGCCTGTGTGACCGCCTGCAAGAACGAGCACGAAGTGCCTTGGGGTATCAACCGCCGCAAGGTCATCACGATCAATGACGGCAAACCGGGCGAGCGTTCGATCTCGGTGGCCTGTATGCATTGTTCGGATGCGCCCTGTATGGCGGTCTGCCCAGTCGACTGTTTCTACCAGACAGCCGACGGTGTGGTGCTGCACTCCAAGGACCTGTGCATCGGCTGCGGCTATTGCTTCTATGCTTGCCCATTCGGCGCGCCTCAGTTCCCGCAGGCCGGGAACTTCGGCTCGCGCGGCAAGATGGACAAATGCACCTTCTGTGCCGGTGGCCCTGAAGAGAACAACTCGAATGCGGAGTTCTCCAAGTATGGCCGGAACCGGATTGCCGAAGGCAAGCTGCCGATCTGTGCCGAAATGTGTGCAACCAAGGCACTTCTGGCAGGTGACGGGGACGTTGTTTCCAACATCTACCGCGAACGTGTCGTCGCCCGTGGTTTTGGCTCGGGCGCATGGGGTTGGGGCACAGCCTACGATCAGAAAGGCGGCTAACCGCCCCTTTGCATACGACCAACAGGGGGCGGCCTCACGCGGGGCCGCCCTTCTTTGACCAGTCAAAGAGGAAAAGACCGATGCTGCGTCTGATGGCTCTTATTGCATTGTTGTGGACCCTTGCGGTCCCGGTTGCCGCACAGGAGGCGGGTGATATTTCCCGTGCCGAAACGGGCGGCGCACAGACACTCGAGGATATTCTGCGGCGCCAGGAAGGGCTTGCCGTCGATGACAGTTTCCGCAGCGGCGTGACGGGCGATCCCGACGCGGCTGCCCCGATCACCAACCAGCTCGGTACCTTGGGAGGCGCATCGGACCCTGATCTCTGGCGGGCCTATCGCTATAGCAGCGCCGACATCACAACCCAAAGCCGCGGCCCTGCAGTAACAACGATGATCCAGGATCGCGGGATGTGGTGGCTGGCTACCCGTGAGGGGTTCCTTGTGAAGATGGCCGGATATGTTCTCGGGGGTACCATACTGGCGCTCGCGCTTTTCTATGTCTTGCGTGGACGCATTCGCATTCACGGTGAAAAGACGGGGCGGACGATCACACGTTTCAAGGCGTTCGAGCGGTTCGGTCACTGGCTCCTGGCGGTTTCGTTCCTGCTGCTCGGTGCAACCGGTCTGATCACGCTGCTTGGCCGCAAGTTCCTGATCCCCGTTTTCGGGCCGGACTCATTTTCGACACTCGCAATCGTCAGTAAATGGATCCACAACAACGTTGCATGGGCTTTTATCGTCGCGCTCTTGATCGTGTTTGTTGCTTGGGTCGTCCACAATATCCCTGACCGGACGGATATCCAGTGGCTGGCAAAGGCCGGCGGCCTTCTGGGTGGTGACCATCCGCCAGCCAAGAAGTTCAACGCAGGGCAGAAGCTGATCTTCTGGTCGGTGATTGTCCTTGGCGGGTCAATCTCACTGTCCGGAATATCGTTGCTGTTTCCTTTCGAACTCGGAATGTTCGCGCATACCTTCTCGGTCCTGAACAGTTGGGGTGTTCCGGGATGGTTCGGGATTGAAGCCTTCCCTTATCCGCTGCTTCCGCATGAGGAAATGCAGTTCGCCCAGCTCTGGCACGCTATTGTCAGCGTCGTGCTGATGGCAATCATCATCGCGCATATCTATCTTGGCTCGGTCGGGATGGAAGGTGCATTTGATGCGATGGGTAAAGGCGAGGTCGAAGAACAATGGGCCCGCGAACACCACAGCATCTGGGCCGACGAAATGCTGAACGCGAAGTCAAAAGAAACCGAGGTATCCTGATATGAAAGCATTCATCGCTGCGATGGTCGCCTTGGTGATCATTTCCGTCGGGGCCAATCAGTTTCTGATGTTCGCATGGCCGTCGGGCGCAGAGGCATCCGTCTCTTCCTCCAATGTGCGCCTGTCAGACTAGGGGCAGGTCACATCGGACATAGGTAGGTTTGCGTCGCCACCAAAGTAGATGCCTCGGGGCTTGAGATGCTGTCGATGCGAAAGCTCGCGCAGGTTCTCGGTGTCACGCCCATGTCCCTCTACAATCATGTCAGCAACAAGGAGGGGCTCCTTGACCTGATGCTTGATCGGATCGTCGCCAGATTTCAGTTGCCCCAGCCAGAGGCCGGCTGGCAGGATGGTATGCGCAAACGGGCGATATCAATGCGGGAAGGGTTGCTGGCGCATCCTTGGGCAATGGGCCTGCTGACGTCACGGATCAGCCTGAGCGAGGCGATGTTGCGTGATATGAACGCGACGGCGGGCTGTTTGCTGATTAATGGTTTCAGCCATCAGCAGGCGGATTGGACGAAAAATACGATCGACAGCTTTGTCTACGGCTTCGTCCTGCAAGAGATTAATTTTCCCGTGGATGAGGGCAACTATCAGGAGGCCGCAAGCCACTATCTGCCAATGATTGACGCGGAAGCTTTCCCGCATATGCACAGCGGTGCCGTGGCTGTTGCATCGGGAACCTACGACGGCGTGATCCCGTTCACATTTGGGCTTGAGCTGATCATCAGCGGGATTGCCGCTGCTTTCGGAAGCAATTGAATGACTGCGCTTGGGTTGGCTTCGACATGGCGTGATGGCGTCGGCGCTCTCAGCAACTTTCTCATCCTCGCCAGTCAGGGCGGTGATACGATCTTTGTCAGCGGTCGTAACCTGTCGTTTGTAACCATCGGCCTGACCGCGATGATCTGAGGGTCTGCGCTAGCTGGCTTCGTGGTGGTTATTGCCATGATCGTTACCTGCTATGTGATGACCCGCCAACGCCGCGAAAAACTGGAAACCATCGAACCGAAGTACAGGGCAGATGCTACCAGGACTAGGGGTGGTAACGGGCTTGGCCTTGCACTGGTCAATGCGGTCGCAGACCGTCGCATCGCACGGAAATCTCTTGAAGTCGTTGAACAGGGCCTGCGT
The DNA here is from genome assembly GCA_964221795.1 of Luminiphilus sp. Taxonomy (GTDB): domain Bacteria; phylum Pseudomonadota; class Alphaproteobacteria; order Rhodobacterales; family Rhodobacteraceae; genus Yoonia. Next base: position 3,325 of record CAXQAV010000499.1, read on the forward strand.
GTGACCGTCCACCTGCCAAAGCGACAACAAAACCGATCAGCTAGCGTTCACAGGAACATACCGACCTATGAAGGAGCTGCAGGCGGCCCCTGCCAAAACGAATGGACACGTCCGGTGGACGTTTCGATTTGCGTTTCCGATTGTCTGGAAAATGGTGGGCGACCCTGGAATCGAACCAGGCGTGAGTCGCCTCGAGGGAGTTACAGTCCCCTGCCACACCTTGCGGCCTGTCGCCCACTGCGGGGGTCATTACCTGTGCCCCAATGAGGCGTCAACCGCAAAATGATGCAGAACGCAACGCACTTCACAGCCCTGCCAATGTGGGCTATCGCGAAGTCAGTAAACAAAGGTGACGCGACATGAAAAAGCCCAAGTGGGTCATTGCCAAGGAACAGTCCAAACGTGCGGCAGCACAGGAAACCGTGTGGCTCTTTGGCCTGCATGCGGTCCGCGATGCGCTGCTCAATCAGCGTCGCGAAAAACTGCGACTGGTGGTGACGCGCAACGCCCTGGAACGCCTGGGCGAGGCTGTGGCGACCGCCGGGCTTGAGCCGGAAATCTCTGATCCGCGCAAGTTCGCGGCCCCCCTCGATCCGCAGTCGGTGCATCAGGGAGCCGCGCTCGAGGTCAAGCCACACAACTGGGGCAGCTTGCAGGACGTGGCATTGGGTGAAGGCCCGATGCCGCCGCGTATCGTCCTGCTCGACCGTGTCACCGATCCGCATAACGTCGGTGCGATTCTGCGCTCGGCCGAGGTCTTCGGCGCCCGTGCGGTTGTCGCCGTGCAACGCCATTCTGCGCCCGAGACCGGCGCACTTGCCAAAACCGCCAGTGGCGCGCTTGAACGCCAGCCTTACCTGCGTGTCCGCAATCTCTCTGACGCGATCACCGAACTACAG
>CAXQAV010000500.1:0-2802 GCA_964221795.1 Luminiphilus sp.
GCAAGCTGGAGCCTTGGCGGTTCATCGTGCTGGAGAAAGCGGCTCTGAGCCGTCTGGCGGGGCTGGTCCCTGCGCGCGGGGCGGCCCTTGGCATCGATCCTGAAAAAATCGCTAAGGCACAGGCGCAATTCGCGGATGCCGATCTTGCGGTCGCTGTGATCAGCAGCCCGAAACTCTCTGACAAGATCCCCCAGATCGAACAGGTCTATTCAGCAGGGGCCGTCTGTCTGGCGCTCCTGAATGCAACCCTCGCCGCAGGTTGGGGGGCGAACTGGCTGTCGGGCTGGGCCAGCCATGACCGGACTTTCGTGACCGAGGGCCTGGGCCTTGCCGCGCACGAAAGTATCGCCGGTTTTATCCACATTGGGACCGAGACCAGCGCGCCACCCGAACGCCCGCGTCCCGATCTCGACCAGATCACCACTTGGGTCTCCGCATGATCCTGCAGTCCTTTTTCGCCGCACTCGGGCAGTTGCCCGACCCGCGCTTTCGGAGCGTGCTCTGGCGCGGGATCGCGCTGACGGTGGCTTTGCTGCTCGCGGCCTACGCGGGCGTGCTCTGGATCATCGGCTGGCTCACCGCCGAGCCGATCAGCCTGCCCTTTGTCGGTGAAGTGACCTGGCTGGGTGATCTGCTGTCATGGGGATCGCTGGGCGTGATGATCCTGATGTCGGTCTTTTTGATGGTGCCGGTCGCCTCTGCCATTACCTCGCTCTTTCTCGACGAGGTGGCGCAGGCGGTCGAAGACCAGCATTATTCCCACCTGCCGCGCGTAGCAGGGGTGAGTTTCAGCGAGGGCCTGCGGGATTCAGCCAGTTTCCTTGGCGTTCTGATCGGCGCCAACCTCGGCGCGATCTTCCTCTATCTGATCTTCCCTTTCGCCGCCTTCTTTATCTTCTACGGGCTGAACGGGTTTCTTCTGGGGCGGGAATACTTCCAGCTGGCCGCGATGCGCCGCATCGGGCGCGAGGGCGCGGCAGAGCTGCGCCGCCAGCATCAAAGCACGATCTGGATTGCCGGCTGCCTGATGGCCGTGCCGCTGTCATTTCCGCTGATCAATCTGGTGGTGCCGATCCTCGGGGCCGCGACCTTTACCCACCTCTTTCACAGGCTTAATCGCGACTGACCTCGGGCGTCGACATCCGTTCGAACCAGTCGATGTCACGGACGCTGACCGCACCCGACAGCAAAACACCCGCGATCACGGCCCAGATCGGCACGGCGACCAGCGTGGTCAGCTTGGCCTTTTTCTTGAAGCTGAAATCAGCCGGCGACGAGGCATGCGTGCCCGGCACAATCTCGCCCTTGTCGCCTTGGGTCTCAAGACGCAAGGGCAGGACGATGAAGAAAACGACCGTCCAGATGACGGCGAGCAGTACCAGACCAGAGACCGGACCCAAGGGATATTCCTTTCAGCGTTGGCGACAGGGCGTGACATACGCCGCCCCGCCGCAAAGGCAATGCGTCAAACTTGCTCGAGTTCGACCAGACAGCCGTTGAAGTCTTTCGGATGCAGGAACAGCACCGGCTTGCCGTGTGCGCCGATCTTGGGCTCACCATTGCCGAGGACACGCGCGCCTTCCTTTTGCAGATGGTCGCGGGCGGCAAGGATGTCATCCACCTCATAGCAGACATGATGGATGCCGCCTGAGGGGTTCTTGTCGAGGAATCCCTGAATGGGGGAGTTCTCGCCCAGAGGATAGAGCAGTTCGATCTTGGTATTGGGCAGGTTGATGAAAACCACCGTCACACCGTGATCGGGTTCATCCTGCGGCGCGCCCACATCGGCGCCAAGCATGGTACGGTATTGGGCACTCGCGGCCTCAAGGTCGGGGACAGCGATTGCGACATGGTTCAGGCGGCCGATCATGGGGGTTCTCCTTTGGTTGGAAAACTTATGCCGCAGGTGCAAAACAAGGGCAACGGTGTCTGACGTTAAGGAACTGTTCACTCTGACCTGATTTGTTCGTTGGGCAGCAACCAAAGGGAAGAATCGCTATGGACGCCGACGATCAGACACTCCTCCGCCAGACCCCGACCGCCCGCCACCCGCTCTTGGGCCTGACCGTTCTCCTGGTCGAGGATAGCCGCTTTGCGAGCGAGGCGATCCGCCTGATGTGCCTGCGCTCGGGCGCGCGGATCCGGCGGGCCGACAGTATGGAAACCGCACGGCGGCATCTGGCGATCTACCGGCCCTCGGTGCTGCTGGTTGATCTGGGGTTGCCGGACGGGTCTGGCCTCACGCTGATCGAGGCACTTTCCAAGGCCACACCGCGTATTGACGTCATCCTCGGCACCAGCGGGGACACAGGGCTGCAGGCGGCGGCTATGGCCGCAGGGGCGGACGGTTTCATTGCCAAGCCTGTAGAAAGCCTGCTGGCCTTCCAGAACGAAATCCTCCGGCATCTGCCGGCAGACCGTCAGCCGCCTTCACCGCGCCTTGTCAGCGATGAGCGGATCAATCCCGATCCGATTGCCTATCAGGATGACCTCAATCACATCGCGCAGGTGCTGCAGGACGTCAAAGGCGAGCATACGCTGGACTATATCACGCAGTTCCTTGGCGGGGTGGCACGCAGCGCGCATGATCACGATCTGGACGCCGCGGTGACGAACCTGACGGTCCTGCGGCACAAGTGGCGCAACCCGCAACAGGGTGTCGCCGCCTTGTCCGATATGGTGCAGGCGCGGATCGCTGCCGCAGGCCCGATCTGAGGGATCAGTTCTCGGGCGGCAGAACGCGCAGACGCAATTCGCGCAGCTGCTCGTTCATCGGCTCGGATGGGGCACCCATCATCAGGT
>CAXQAV010000501.1:0-3276 GCA_964221795.1 Luminiphilus sp.
AATCGCCGTTGTCTGGATCACACCGATGCGCTTGCCCTGAAAGACAGCAGCGATCAGCGCCACAAAGAGCGGCGCAGTGAAGAAGCCCGCAACCACAACACCAATGGGCATGATAGCAAGACATCCGAAATAGATCAGAAGTGCAATTGCCTGCGCCGCACTGCGCCCTGCCACCGGTATCAACCGCTTGGGGCGCAAAGCCCCGAAACCAAAGCTTGCTGCCAGCCCCAGCATGGCCATCACCATCAGGCTGCGCATCAGATGGAACTGCCAGAGCGAGCTGTCATTGGCCACGAGGATCACCAGATTGTCCGAGAGACCCAGCGTCGCCATTCCAACAAGAATTGCAATTGCGGCCTGTGTCGGCGCCACATCCGTGCTCATCTTTGGCCCTTTCCGGTCATCCTCTCGCCTTTGATCACCTGCAGAATGGCAACCAAGACATGCTTGGCAGACTTTCGGGCTTTTCCGCCTTGCCGCAAGCGGAAACGAATTGTCTGACATTTAACACTTGTCACAGAGCACAGTTTTTCGTTCTTATGCCCTGTGACCATTCGGAGGAGGATGCCATGGGATGGATGCGTGACGAAACCGGCCTCAACAAACGCGAAGCGAACTATGTACCGCTGACGCCCCTGTCACATTTGCAGCGCGCAGCACTGATCTTTGCCGACCGCGAGGCGCTTGTTTATGGCAAGACCCGCCTCAGCTACGGCCGCTATTACCGGCGCGTGTCGCGGCTTGCTTCGGCGCTGACGAAGGTCGGTGTGGAGCCGGGTGATGTGGTCGCAACGCTTCTGCCCAACGTACCCGCCCAATCGGAAGCCGCCTTTGGCGTACCAGCTTGCGGTGCGGTGCTGAACACCATCAACACCCGCCTCGATGTGGACACCGTCGCTTATATTCTTGACCACGGCGAGGCAAAGGTTGCGCTGGTGGACAGCCAGTTCCTGCCCTTGGCCATGTCGGCCATCGATCAGATGGAAGGCACCCCGCCGCTGATCATCGAAGTGCCCGACGATCAGGCGGGCGTCCACGGGATCGGCGAGCAGATGGACTATGAGGACTTCCTCGCGACAGGTGATCCCGAATTTGCCTGGGTCCTGCCAAAGGACGAATGGGAAAGCCTCGCGCTGAACTATACCTCCGGCACGACGGGGCGGCCCAAGGGCGTCGTCTACCATCACCGTGGTGCCTACCTGATGACCATGGGCACGCCAATCAGCTGGGAACTGCCACTGTTCATGCGCTACCTCCAGATCGTGCCTCTCTTCCACTGCAACGGCTGGAACCACACATGGATGATGCCGGCACTCGGCGGCACGGTGGTCTGCTGCCGCGATATCACCGCCAAGGCGATCTATGATGCCATCGCCGACGAAGGCGTCACCCACTTTGGCGGGGCGCCCATCGTGCTCAACATGCTGGTCAATGCCAAGGAAAGCGAACGCAAGCCATTTGAAGACACAGTCGAGGTCTTTACCGCCGGCGCGCCCCCTGCCCCTGCCACGCTCGCGGCGATTGGCAAACTCGGTTTCAATGTCAAACAGGTCTACGGTTTGACCGAGACCTATGGCCATGTCACCGAATGTATCTGGGACAGCAAATGGGACGCGCTGCCGGAAGACGAAAAGGCCGCGATCAAGGCGCGGCAGGGTGTCGCTTTCCCGATGATGGAAGACGTCACTGTCGTCGATGAACACATGGGAGCGGTCCCGCGCGATGGTGCGACCCAAGGCGAGATCGTCATGCGCGGCAACGCGGTGATGAAAGGCTACCTGAAAAACCCGCGTGCAACCGAAAAGGCTTTTGCGGGTGGTTACTTCCACTCCGAAGACCTCGCGATCCAGCATCCCGACGGCTCTATCCAGATTTCGGACCGCGCCAAGGACATCATCATCTCGGGCGGCGAGAATATCAGCTCGGTCGAGGTCGAGGGCGCGCTGATGCACCACCCTGCGGTGAACCTCTGCGCTGTCGTTGCAAAACCGGACGAGAAATGGGGCGAGGTGCCCTGCGCATTTGTTGAACTGAAAGATGGGGTGACTGCGGATGAGGCGGAAATCATCGCCTTCACCCGCGAGCGTCTGGCGGGCTTCAAGACGCCCAAGCGCGTGATTTTCCAGGAATTGCCCAAGACCTCGACCGGCAAGATCCAGAAGTTCGAACTCCGCGCTCTCGCGAAGTCGCTCTAGACAACCACCTTATGCCTCCGGCGGGAGTATCCCCGACATGCAAGGGGCGATCCCGCTTGCCTCTCGGGTTGCAAGATGACAAGTCATCGAGACTAAGGTAGCCTTGCGGAAAAACAGGCGGCGGGCAGATGACAGCGCTGGATCGGTATGTGCGGTTGGAAAGCGACGCGCTCTGGCGCAAGGCGCCGGATGCACAGCGCCGCGATGTCGTCATCTCCTTCGGCAATGCGACGCTTGTGATCGCCGATCAGGCCGCGCGCCCGCTCGCGCATTGGTCGCTGACCGCGCTGAACCGCCTGAACCCGGGCGAACGTCCGGCAGTCTATGCCCCCGATGCCGAGGAAAGCGAGCTGCTCGAAATCAGCGACGCGACCATGATCGACGCCATCGAAGAGGTGCGCCGTGCGCTGGCCAAGGCCCAGCCTCATCCTGGAAAACTGCGGCTCTGGCTGACGCTCGGGGTGATTGGTGCACTGGTGGTTTCCGCGATTTTCTGGCTGCCAGATGCGCTGACCCGACAGACCCTTTCGATAGTCCCGCCTGCCAAACGCGCAGAGATTGGCGCAGCCATGCTGGCCCATATGGAGCCTTCCACTGGAAAGGCCTGCCGCACCCCGCGCTCCGCTGCGGCGGCCACGCGGCTGACCGAGCGGCTGTTCGGTGCGGGCAGTGCCGCGCGGATCGTGATCGTGCCGCAACTTCCGGCCACGGCCATCGCACTTCCTGGAGGTCTGATCGTCGTGGATGAGTCGATCCTGAAACAAGTGGATGATCCCGCAGCGGCAGCCGGTTTCATCATCGCCGCCCGACCCGTTGTCACCCAAGTCGATCCCTTGTCGCGCATCCTCGAAAGCGGCGGGCTCGGCACGACCCTGCGGCTGCTGACAACCGGAGAAGTGGATGATGCCCTGCTGCAGTCTCAGGCGCTCTTGCAGGCCCAGTCTGAGACAGGATCGCCGGAGCCTCGGCGCCTTGCCGCAGCTTTGGCGGCAGCGGAGATTCCTCAGGCTCCATACCGCAGCGCGATGGACGCGCGCACAGGATCGATGCCCGAATTCGGCGAGGATCCGCACGCGGGTCG
>CAXQAV010000502.1:0-15085 GCA_964221795.1 Luminiphilus sp.
CGAGCAGATGACCGGCGTGGCGGACGAGGTGCTGGCCCCGCTGAGCTATCTGTTGATTGCGGGTGTCGGCCTCTGGCTGGTCTTGCGCGGGGTGCGGATGTTGCGGCCCACGCACGACCACGATCACGACCACCACGGGCGCGGTGAGATCTGCGACACATGTGGCCATGCCCATGGTCCGACCGTCGATCAGGCGGCTCAGGTCACATCCCTGCGTGATGCGCTCGCTGTGATTGGGAGTATCGCAGTCCGGCCTTGCACCGGCGCATTGTTCTTGCTGATCCTGACGTGGCGCTTCGGGATCGACTGGGCAGGGATCATCGGGGCCTTTGTCATGGGGCTTGGCACGGCGAGTATCACCGTCCTGGTCGCTTTTGCTGCTGTCGGCCTGCGCGAAAGTGCGTTGCAGCTGGTCAACCATGAGGCGGTGGGCCGCATGCTTGCCTTGGGGCAGATTCTCGCCGGTGGCATTGTTGCCACCCTTGCCGCACAATTGGTAGTGCGGAGCCTCTGATCCGGCTGGACCTGCCTAATTTTCGGGCATAACCCTGTGCGGATGGAAAATACCGCCCTCACATACCCCCAACATGCCCGCGCGATCTGGAAGCTGGGCCTGCCGCTGATCCTGTCGAATATGGCGCAATTCGCGATCCATATGACCGATACGATCATGCTGGGCTGGTATGATGTGACGGCTCTGGCGGCGGTGACCATTGCCGCTACCATGTTTTTTATCTTCTTCATCGTGGGGGCTGGGTTCAGTCAGGCGGTGACCCCATTGGTCGCCGAAGCCGCCGAGGAGAGCGACGAGGTCCGCGTGCGCCGTGTCACGCGGATGGGCATGTGGCTGTCGATCTTCTACGTGCTGGTGGTGACCATCCCGTTCTTCTGGGCGGAGGATATCCTGGTCGCCATCGGACAGGACCCCGAGGTCGCCGCGCTCGGCCATCTCTATCTGCAGATCGTGATCTGGCAGATGATCCCTGCCTTGCTGGTTTGGACGCTCAAAGCCTATCTGGCCGCACTCGAGCATACTGCGATCATCCTCTGGGCCACCGTCGGCATGGCGGTCCTGAACGCGCTGATCAACTACCTCCTGATCTTCGGCAACTGGGGCTTTCCGGAACTGGGGATCAAAGGTGCCGCCATTGCATCGCTGATCGTGAACTTCGCCACGGTGATCTGGCTGGCCATCTACATCATGCGCAAGCTACCGCAGTACGAGCTTTTCAAGAACTTCTGGCGCAGTGACAGCGAGATCATGGCGCGGGTCTTCAAGCTGGGCTGGCCGATTGGCCTCACCTCGCTGGCCGAAGGCGGGCTGTTCAGTGCCTCGGCGGTGATGATGGGCTGGATCGGCGCGCTGGAACTGGCCGCGCATGGAATCGCGATCCAGCTCGCGGGGATGACCTTTATGGTCCATATCGGCTTCAGTCAGGCGGCTACAGTCCGCGCGGGCAGGGCGCTGGGCCGTCGTGACGAGGAAGGCCTGCGCGCAGGCGGAAAGACCGCGATTGGGATGTCGGCAGGCTATGCGCTCATGACCTCGGCCATCTTTCTTTTGATCCCCGATACTTTGGTCGGCCTCTTTGTCGATCCATCCGACCCTGACCGCGCGACCTTGATCAAGGTGGGCACGTCGCTGGTCATGGTCGCGGCACTCTTCCAGCTGGTGGACGGGCTGCAGGTGCTGGCCTTGGGACTGCTGCGGGGCGTGCAGGACACAACGGTGCCCATGTTCATGGCGACGGTCAGCTATTGGGTGATCGGTCTACCTGTCAGCTATGTGCTGGCCTTCACCTTGGGGCTCGGGGCCGTCGGTCTTTGGCTGGGGCTTGTGCTGGGGTTGGGCCTTGCGGCCCTGATGCTGCTGTGGCGGTTCTGGGGGCTATCCGTCCAGATCACCCCCAAAGAGGGACTAGCCCAGTAGTTCGAGGTCGCGCAGGCGCAGGCGCGGGATGTGCAGAAGGCCGAAATCCTCGAACGAGGTCTTGTGCGGGAAGAGCGCAAGGAAGGCCCGCAGCGAGTCTCCGCGCAGTCCGAGATTGAAGGCCGTTCCCGGATGCAGGGTTTCGATCGCGACACCGTTCACCTCGAGCGCGCGCTGGCCGTGAAAGCCGAACTGGTACAATGTCACCGGCACAGTCGGGCGGAGTGCGATGAGGTTATTGCCGTCGACAAAGTCGGATGCCGGAATAAACGCGGAGTCATTGCCGCTGACGCGCCGGATACCCGGCGAGCGGTGCAGCAGGCGGGCGCCATGCCCCAGCACAAGATCGGTGGACGGACGGTTGAAGCCAAAGGCGTCGCCCGTGATGCGGGTCAATTCGGCAGAGGGTGCATTCGCGGCGATCTCTTGCGGATTGATCGTGAGAGAGCCGCGCCACTGTACCACTTCGTAGCTGCCATCCATCAGCCGGAGCCTGTCGCCGGGGTAGACTTGCTCGATTGCGACGATCCCGTGTTCGGCCTGCACGAGCGATCCCTGCTTGAGGACGCTGAAGGCGTGTTCAAAGGCAGGATGTGCCGCAGCCATGAGGCTTTGCTCGCAGACATGGCCTGCGCGATCGAGATAGAGGATGTCGAACTTGAGTCGCCCCAAACGCGCCTCGGTAGGCTCTGCCGGGCGTTCCCGCCGTTGCGGGCGCAGAGGGTAGGGCGAATCGTAGCTTTCTGAAAAGATCGAGTTCCGGGATTGGTCCATGCGAATGCCTACTGGTCAGGTTTCACATCTTCCGTTGTCCCACCAACAACATCAGAGGAAAGGGTCTGCTACTTGTTACCGAACTGTGGTTCGAAGCAATTGATATGCTACCCACAGTGATCCGCGCCAAGCTGGACAGCGGGACCGCTGAGAGCGGTTGATATGCTCGTTAGGCGACTTCGGCCTGCCGTGGCATGATACGACGGATCTTGCTGACGTCGACCGGTTTGGCCGTGCGTCGTGTGATCATCGCGTTGCGCGTTTCTCCGCGCGCCCATGGCATTGGCGTATCGTAAGCTGCGGCTGCGGCTTCCAGTGAATTTTGCCAGCGACTCTTCATCGTGATACCTCTTATGCGTTGACCCTCGCATTCCTGGCGGGGCCATTGGCTTCACTATCTCTGCGCAAACTGGCGAATTTTTGACGAATTGGCGGATTTATGCTCAGAAGGTCAGGTGTAAGACGTTTCCGCATAAACATATGATATCATTAAGGTATTTTTCCGGTCCGGTCCGGTAATTATGAACATTTGTTCATCTAATCGTGGCGCTGGTGCCAAAATTCGTTCATTTTCGACTGACTTAAAGACAGATTGCCGAAATCAACCTGCCGTAATCGGCCTCTTTGCGGTGAACAGACCGGCGGTAGCTGTAGAATCGGGCCGGATCGCTGTAGGTGCAGTGCCGTGTCCACTCCGCGCGACCGACCCCGATGGCCTTGAGCCGGTCGAGGCCGAAGGCAGGCAGGTCGAACTGGAAACGGTCGCCCCGACCATGGCGGAAGAACCGTTCGTAGGTCTGATCATGGGACACAAATTCCGCCCGGAACTCCGGACCGACCTCGTAATTCGCCTGACTGATCGTGGGTCCGACCACGGCGGCAATATTGGCCCGCCGCGCACCGAGGGCTTCCATCTGGACCACGGTTGCCTCCAGAACGCCCGCCAGAGCACCCTTCCAGCCCGCATGGGCTGCGCCGATCACGCCTGCCTCGGCATCGGCGAAGAGAACCGGCTGGCAGTCGGCGGTAAGGATACCGAGAGCCAGACCCTTCGTCGCTGTGACCATCCCGTCGACTTTTGGCGCGGGTGAGAGCGGTTCGGTCAGTGTGACAGCGTCGCCGGAATGGATCTGGTAGACACCGGCCAATCTGTCGGGCGCCACGCGCAGTTCACCTGCGACGCGCGCGCGGTTGATGCTGACGATATCATGCTGGTCCGAGCTGCCGTAGCCGCAGTTCAACCCTGCAAAGACCCCTGACGAGGCCCCTCCCGCCCGGCCGAAGAAACCGTGCTTTGTGCCTGCAAGGAGTGGGCTGGTAATGACATCCAGTGTCATGGGTCAGTTCCGGGTGGCGGGTTTGCTGTTTCGGGGTAGAGACCAATCACTTTGAAAAGCGTGCCCATTTCATCGGGATGGGTCAAGCGCCTGTGTGCAGCGATATGGGCGGTCAGCGCATCGCCTTGCAGGCGCGTGGCAAGGGTGCGGGCGCGGTCTGTGATGCCCAGCCGTTCCAGAAACACGCCCTGTGGTGTGACGCGGCTGAATTTCGCAGGCGGTGCGTGGCGTGCGATCTCGGCGAAATCGACATGGGCGGTGAGGTCCGCCGCGCCGGGAGCGGCGAGCGGATCGGTGCTTTCGTGGGCTTGCAGCGCCTGCAGCGTGTCCCCCAGCGAGGCCCAGTCGCCGTAGTCGATGATCAGCGCGGCACCACCATGGCCCGCGATCCGCGCGCCAATCCCGCTGACGATCGCTGCCATGGCGGGGCTGATCTCGACCAGATCGCCGTCGTCTGTGTCGGCGCGCCGGTGCTCCAATAGCCCGATCGGGGCAGGGGCTGACAGACCGAAGGTCAGCGCGTCATTCTCCAGCCCGACCATGCGTTCGCGCCAGCCGTCGCCATCGCGGATGAATTGCCGGACTGGCAGCGCGTCAAAGAACTCGTTGGCGATCAGGAACAGCGGCGCGTCGGGCAATGTGTCGAGGCCGTCGTGCCAAGTGGCATCGGGTACCGCTTCGGCTTGCAGGGACTTCAGATGCGCCGAGGTCTCGACCAGATGCACCGATGCGCCTGCGTGAAACCCCGGCACGCCGCGCGTCGCGCGCAGCACATCGGCCATCAAAGTCCCGCGTCCCGGTCCCAGTTCGGCCAGCACAAATGGTGCGGGGCTGCCCTGATCCAGCCAGGCCTGCGCAAGGCTGAGGCCGATCAACTCGCCGAACATCTGGCTGATCTCGGGGGCGGTGATGAAATCGCCAGCGACGCCAAAGGGATCGCGGGTGGCGTAGTAGCCGTGCTCGGGGTGCATCAGGCATTCGCCCATATAGTCGGCCAGTGTGATCGGGCCGGTGCGGGCAATGCGGGCCTTGAGGAGATCGGCCAGCGCCGTCATCGCCGCCGCGCCATCACGACGACGGCAACACCGACGATGATGATCGGAAGGGACAGGGTCTGCCCCATCGTCAGGCCGACGCCATTGATGTGGAAGGCGAGCCCCAGCGGGTTGCCTTCGGTGACGAATTGCGCGTCAGGCTGCCGGACGAATTCGACCAGAAAGCGTGACACCCCGTATCCGACGAAGAATACGCCCGAGAGCAGCCATGATTTCTTGAGCGCGCCAAAGCGGAAAGCGAGCAGGAGCAGGATCGCGCCTAGAAGCAGCCCTTCCAACCCAGCCTCGTAGAGCTGCGACGGATGACGCGCGCAGGGGATGCCCACGGTCGCGCAGGATTGCGCCGCGACACCCGGAAATACCACACCCCATGGCAGGTCCGTCGGACGTCCCCAAAGCTCGGCATTGATTAAATTGGCGATACGCACCAGCAGGATCGCAGGCGTGGCCGAAACGGCGATGATGTCGGCGAGTTGCGGCAGCGGGACCTTGTGCCTGTGGCTGAAGAGGATCACCGCGAGGACGACCCCGACAAAGCCGCCGTGGAACGACAGCCCGCCTTCCCAGATCTTGAAAATATCCAGCGGCGCGGCCAGAAACTCGCCGGGTTTATAGACCAGCACATAGCCGATCCGCCCGCCGCCTATGACGCCGATGACGATATAGGTGAGCAGGTCTTCCAGCTGTTTGAACTGCAGGGGCGGCTCGCCCGCCCACAGATGCGGGCGCTTGATCGCGGCCTTGATGATCATCCAGCCCAGTCCGATCCCGACGATATAGGCCATCGCGTACCAGCGCAGGGCCAGCTCGAACCCGAAGACCGTGAAACTCACGATGACAGGCGAGATATCGGGAAAGGGTATCGCGGCGAACATGGCACTTGCTTGTCTCTCGGGCGCGGCAAAGTCAACAGGGGTCAGTCAGAGGTTGAGATGTGCCGGACGAAAGCCCATATAGACCTCAAGCAATCCGGAGTGAGCCCATGCAGAGCAACAACACATTCCTTGATGACCTGAGCCAGCTGATGACCAACGCCATGGGCGTGGCCCAAGGTGCCAAGGACGAGGCGCAGACCGCCATGAAGTCGATGATGGACCGCTGGCTGGCCGACCGCGATTTCGTCACACGCGAGGAATTCGACGCCGTGCGCGCCATGGCGCAGAAGGCCCGCGAAGAGAACGAAGCACTGAAGGCACGGATCAAGGCGCTGGAAGGGAAGTAGGCGCCTCCTACGGGCGCATACGTACCTTGAGTGCGGCAAGCACACAGATTGCGCCTGCCGCCGCAAGCACCGCTGACCCCAGATAGGCACCCGCGCCGAAGGCTCCCACAAGCCAGCCGAAGGCGACGAGTGCCGTCACCGAAACCGCGAGTTCCAGTGTCACAAGAAAACCTTGTGCTTCGGCGGCGATGTCTTCGGAAGTCTGGTCCGCGATAAAGTTCGTCACCGCCAGAAATCCCATCGCATAGGTCAGTGCGTGCATCAGTTGCAGGATCACCAGTGCCCAGAGACTGGTGGCAAAGGCCAAGCCCACCCAGCGCAGGACCGAGAACGCCCCAGCCGCGAGCAGGATCACAAGCGGCGAGAACCTCAGCGACAGCCGCCGGAACGCAAAGAACATCACCGTTTCCGCCATCGCCCCGAGTGCGATCAGCGCCCCGATCATGCCGGTCCCGATCCCTTGGTCTGCCCAGATCAGCCCCTGAAACGAATTCAGGATGATGTGGTTTGAATCGATCAGGGCCCATCCCAGAAGTGGCAGGACAAACCAGGGCTTCATCACCCCTGACAGATGCGACGGACGGCTGTCCGTCCCGCGCGGGCCGCGCAGGTTCGGCAGCGAAAAGGCGGCACCGGCGCGCAGCAGGCCAAAGCCGATCAGGAGCGGCAGAAACAGCCAAATGCCATTCTCGCCCAGCAGAAGGCCAGCCCCGAGGATCACGGCCAGATAGCCGATTGTCGCCAGCGCCCGCAGGCTGCCAAAGTCTACGCCCTCACGCCGCGCCATGCGCAGCCCTGCTGCATCAGCGACAGGCACACCGATCCGCTGCGCCGTCGCCATGACTGCCCAGAAGAACAGGATAGTCCAGAATGCTTCGGCCCAGATCAGGCCCAGAGAGGCCGCGCCAGCGACGGCCATCGTGACGACGATGGTCTGCCGCCAGTCCGACGCGCGGTCGGCCAGCCGCCCGACGAAAAGGGTCAGCGCCAGCATCAGCGCCACTGGCGCGGCGCCGATCACGCCGATCTCGAAGGCGCTCAGCCCCTGATACTTGAGCCAAATGCCGCCATAGGCGTTGATCATCCCTACGCTCATGAACTGCACCAGAAAGTACAGCCGGACGCGCAGGATAGCGGCTTGGCCCATCACGGGGGCGGGTCTTGGGTCAGAACTCGGAGAGGTAGGCAACGAGGATATCCAGCGCTGCCTGCAGATCGTCCTTGGCGATCATCTCGGTAACCGTGTGGATATAACGCGTGCCCACGGTGATCCCCACAGCGCGCGCGCCTGCGGCGGCCTGTTGGGCTGCGGCGCCGTCCTGACCACCGGCGGCCAGCATGGTCCGCTGGTAGGGGATGCCCTTTTTGATCGCGAGCGCTTCGATGTCCCGCACCAGCCCCTTGTCGGCGATGAAGGAGGAGTCGCGCACATGCAGGCCGAAACCCTCGCCCTGTTGGGTTGTCGCGTCTTTCTCGGGGATGCCCGGCGTGTCGCAGGAGAGCGTCACATCGATCCCGAGCCCGATATCCGGCTTTACGCGGTAGGACGAGGTGCGCGCACCGCGCAGGCCGACTTCTTCCTGCGTGGTAAAGACGACATGGATTTCCGCGCCGCGCCCTTTGTCGCCCAAGGCACGGATCGCCTCGATCCCCAGCCAGCAGGCGATGCGGTTGTCGAGCGCTTTGGAGACAAACTTGTCACCGATCTCGATGAAGGGTTCGTCCATGACGACATAGTCGCCGACCTTGACCACATCGCGTGCCTTTTCACCCATGCCAAGGTCGACAAAGAAGTCGCCCACATCAGGCACTTTTTTGCGGTCCTCGGGGGCGGAGATGTGGATCGGCTTGCCGCCAGGGTTCATCACGCCTTTGAAATCGCCTTCCTCTGTGCAGACCAGAACGCGCCGCGAAAACAGATTGCGGGGATCGAAACCGCCGACGGGCTGGAGGTAGAGAAAGCCCTTCTTGTCGATGTGGCTGACCAGAAAGCCGATTTCGTCCATATGGCAGAGCAGCATGATCTTTGGCGCGTCCGGGCCTGCGGCATCGCGGCGGCAGAGAAGCGAGCCCATCGGGTCGGTGATGATCGAATCGAAAAGGTCCGCGACCTCCGCTTCGATCAGGGCGCGCACGCGCTCTTCGTGGCCCGGCACGCCGGGCATTTCGCAAAGGGTTTTCAGCAGCTCAGTGTTCATTCCAGCGTTCCGTTTTGTCCTGCGCAGCTTGGGGCCGCACCCCACAAGATGCAATTGTAATCCCCAACAAATAGTGGCGAATTGCATCTTATCCCCAAGAAATTGCTTTACAGGTTGGCCCAAGTAGGTCCACGATATCTTGTGGGGATATAAGACAATTATACCTCCCATTGAGCAGGCACCTAGCGCTTGGGCTCTGCCAGGTCCATGCGCCAACGAGAGTGAGGCTGGGCACATGGCATTATCCGAACACTATCTCGAGGCCGACGATCTGCATCCCATCGATCTGGTGGAACATATCGCCGAACACTACGACTGGGACTTTGACCGCATCCATGACGACCAGATCGCCATGGCAGTCGAGGGGCAGTGGCGCACCTATTCGATCACGCTGGCATGGTCCGCGTATGACGAGACCCTGCGCCTGATCTGCACCTACGAGATGGAACCACCAGAAGACCGGATGCCGGCACTTTACGAGGTGCTGAACACGATCAACGACCGTTGCTGGGCCGGTGCATTTACATGGTGGGACGAACAGAAACTGATGGTCTACCGCTACGGGCTGATGCTGGCGGGTGATCAGGTGGCTGGCCCTGACCAGATCGACACGATGATCGGTGCGGCTGTCGCGGCTTGCGAGCAGTACTACCCTGCGATCCAGCTTGTCACTTGGGCCGACAAGACCCCGCAGCAGGCGGTCGAAGTGGCCATCGGCGGCGCCTACGGACGCGCCTGACAAAATCTCGGTCGGGTGGCTTTTCAGTCGCCTGACCCTGACGTAACCTCGCGCTGTTGAGGTTGAGAGGTGCTTTCATGGACATGAATGATGTAGCCGCACGCGGGCTGGTGATGCTTGGTTGCGGCAAGATGGGTTCCGCTATGTTGCGCGGTTGGCTGCGCACAGGGCTACCACCCAAGTCTGTTTTTGTGATTGATCCCAACCCGTCCGACTGGCTCAAGGCGCAGGGCGTGAACATCGGTGGTGATCTGCCCGAGAACCCTGCGATCGCGGTGATCGCGGTCAAACCGCAGATGATGGCCGAGGCCCTGCCGGATGTGGGTGCAATGGGCAATGGCGAGACTCTGGTGATCTCGGTTGCGGCGGGCACCCCGATTGCGACCTTTGAAAAGGTGCTGGGCGCGAAAACACCGATTGTACGTGCCATGCCGAACACCCCTGCCGCGATCGGGCGCGGGATTACTGCGCTGATCGGCAATGCCAATGTCTCAGATGATGCGATGGATATGGCCGAAGCGCTGCTGTTGTCGGTCGGCCAGTGCGTGCGCCTCGAGAACGAGGGTCAGATGGATGCGGTGACGGCTGTCTCAGGTTCCGGACCTGCCTATGTGTTCCACCTGATCGAAACCCTCGCCGCCGCGGGCGAGGCCGAGGGTCTGCCGCGTGATCTGGCGATGGAACTGGCCAAGGCGACGGTCGGCGGCGCGGGCGAGCTGGCGGAGACCTCGGACGAGGATCCGTCCCAGTTGCGGGTCAATGTGACCTCGCCCAACGGAACTACGCAGGCCGCCCTTGAGGTGCTGATGGACGAAAAGGATGGTTTTCCGGCCCTTTTGCGCCGCGCGGTCGCTGCTGCGGCCAAGCGCTCCAAGGAACTTGCCAATGGCTGAGATCAGCATAGATGACTTTCTGGCCGTCGATATTCGCGTCGGCACTGTTGTGCAGGCCGAGCCCTTTCCCGAGGCGCGCAAGCCTGCGATCAAGCTCTGGATCGACTTCGGCCCCGAGATCGGGGAGAAAAAGACCTCGGCCCAGATTACAGTGAATTACACACCAGAGGCGCTGGTCGGACGGCAGGTGATGGCGGTTGTGAACTTTCCGCCACGCCAGATTGGAAAATTCATGTCCGAGGTTCTGGTCCTCGGGTTCTCGGATGCGGACGGCGCGATCGTGCTGGCCGCTCCTGACAAAACAGTGCCCAACGGAGGGCGGATGCATTGAAGAAACTTCTGATTACGCGGGTGTTGCCGGAGGCAAACCTTGCGGCGGCGCGTGCGCGGTTTGACGTCACTGTGCGCGATACCGCGGTGGGCCTGACGATGGCCGAGGCTGCCGAGGCCCTGCAAACCTATAACGCGATCCTGCCCACCTTGGGTGACCAGTTCACCGCCGAAGCCTTTATCGGTGATCTACGCTGCGGCGTGCTGGCGAATTTCGGGGTCGGCTATAACCACATTGACGTCGCGGCCGCAGGCCGTGCCGGCGTGCAGGTGTCCAACACACCTGACGTGGTGACCGATGCCACTGCCGATATCGGCATGACCCTGATCCTGTCGACTTGCCGCCGCGCGGGCGAGGGCGAGCGTCTGGTCCGTGCCGACCAGTGGACGGGCTGGGGTCCGACGCAGATGCTGGGCACCCATGTCACCGGCAAGACTGTCGGGATCGTCGGCATGGGCCGCATCGGGCAGGCCGTTGCACGCCGCTGTCACTACGGCTTCGAGATGCCGGTGCTATATTACAACCGCTCTGAAAAATCGACGGAAGTGCCGGCTCTTCAGGTGCCGACGCTGCACGAGTTGATGGCCTCCTCCGATATCATCGTTGTGACCGTGCCCGGTGGCGGGACAAATACCCATCTGATCGACGCCGAGGCGCTGGCCGCAATGAAACCCACCGGTATTTTCGTCAATATCGCCCGTGGCGATGTGGTGGACGAACCTGCGCTGATCAAAGCTTTGCAGGATGGTGTCATCGCCGGTGCCGGTCTCGATGTCTTCGAGCACGAGCCGCATGTGCCCGATGCCTTCCGCGATATGGAGAATGTCGTGCTGCTGCCGCACCTCGGCACGGCGGCCCTCGAAGTGCGCGAGGCGATGGGGCAGATGGCGCTGGACAATATCATCGCATGGGAAGAAGGCCGTCCGCTGCCGCAGGCGGTCTGACACCCTGTCGCAGCGCGGGGGCTGGCAAGGCCGCGAGGGCCGGCGTATAAGGAAGGCTATGAAACGGCGGCTTTCCCTTCCTGTCTTCCGGTTGACGGTTGTCCTCGCGCTCGTTGTGGCGCTCGTTGTGGCGCTCGTTGGGACATCATGGGCGCATCGTGGCCTGTCCGTCGAGATCACCGAGGATGTGCTGGCCTATGTGGCCGCAGGCGGCTCGCTGGAGGATATTTGCGACTCTGAAGGCAGCGCCGAATTTGCCCATCAGACCTGTGATGCCTGCCGGCTGGTGGACGCCGTCTCCTTCGCCGGTGCCGCGGTTTGCCCCCTGCCGCGCGCGGTTCTGGCCGAGGCGAGCGTCGGTCTGCCGGAAGGGCCCCAAACCTATCCTTCCATCCATGATCCGGTGCGCCAGTCCCACGCGCCGCAGCGTCTGATCTGACCCATCCTTTCACCATCAACGCAATGCGCGGCGCTGCCTGCACGCACCAATGGACAAGACCAATGACACGTTTTTCAATGACCGCTGCTGTGGCGCTCCTTCTGTCCGCGACCACGGCCTCCGCACATGACTACAAGATCGGCGATCTGCTGATCGCGCACCCTATGGCCTACGAGACTGCCCCAACGGCCCGCACGGCCGGCGGATTTATGACGATCACCAATACGGGCGACACCGCCGACCGCCTGCTCGCCGTCGAAGCGGATTTCCCGCGCGTGCAAATCCATACCACCGAAATGGATGGCGATATCGCCCGCATGGTCCATCAGGAAGACGGGATCGTACTTCCGGCGGGTGAAACCATCGTCCTGCAACCGGGCGGGTTCCATGTGATGATCATGGGGCTGAACGGTGATCCCTTCGACGTGGGCGAAGAGGTGCCTGCCACCTTGGTCTTCGAGAGAGCGGGCTCGCTTGACATCCTGTTCAAGGTCGAAGCGCGCGCAGCGGGCGGCCATGGCACGATGGATCACACGGGCTCAAGTCACGGCGACCACTGACCGAACGCTGCTGCGAGGGGCTGCCTAGTGCAGCCCCTCGCAGAATGTGATGATCCGCTGGCAGGCTTCTTTCAGCGCCTCGTCTGATGTCGCATAGCTGACGCGGAAATTGGGGCTGAGGCCAAAGGCAGCTCCAAAGACGACAGCAACGCCGGTTTCTTCGAGCAGCGCCGTTGCAAAGGTCTCGTCATTGTCGATGTAGGTGCCTGCGGCTGAGGTCTTGCCGATGCAACCTGCAATCGACGGGTAGACGTAGAACGCCCCCTCGGGTTCCGGGCAGATCACGCCGGGTGCCTTGTTCAGCATCGAGACTACCAGATCGCGGCGGCGGGTGAAGAGTGCGTTGTTGGGGGCCAGATAGTCCTGCGTGCCGTTCAGCGCCTCCACTGCTGCCCATTGGCTGATCGTGCAGGGGTTCGAGGTGGACTGCGACTGCACCTTGCGGATTGCCTTGATCAGCGCCTCGGGGCCTGCGGCATAACCGATGCGCCAGCCGGTCATTGCATAGGCCTTGGAGACACCGTTGACGGTCAGCGTGCGGTCATAAAGCTGTGGTTCGACCTGAGCCGGCGTGCAGAATTTGAAATCCCCGTAGGCGAGGTGTTCATACATATCGTCTGTCATCACCCAGACGTGCGGGTGCCGCATCAGGACATCCGTGAGCGCTTTGAGCTCGTCCCATGAATAGCCCGCACCTGTCGGGTTCGAGGGCGAGTTGAAGAGGAACAACTTGGTCTTGGGCGTGATCGCGGCTTCAAGCTGCTCGGCATTGATCTTGAACTTGGATTCCAGCGAGGCTGCGATGGTGACGGGTGTGCCGCCCGCCAGAAGGACCATATCGGGATAGCTGACCCAATAAGGGGCAGGGATGATCACCTCGTCACCGGGGTTCAGGGTGGCCATGAAGGCATTGTAGAGCACCTGCTTGCCGCCGGTGCCGACCGTCACTTGGGCAGGCGTGTAGGTCAGGGCGTTGTCACGGGCGAATTTGGCGCAGATCGCCTGCTTGAGTTCGGGGATACCATCGACGGCGGTGTATTTCGTCTTGCCTGCATTGATCGCGGCAATCGCGGCGTCCTTGATGTTCTGGGGCGTGTCGAAATCAGGTTCGCCTGCGCCAAGGCCAATGACATCGCGGCCAGCGGCCTTGAGTTCGGCGGCTTTGGTTGTCACAGCGATTGTAGGGGACGGTTTGACTCGGTCGAGTGTCGCAGAGAGAAAGGTCATCAGGGCATCCGGTGGTATCTAAAGCCTGTCTGTGACATAGAGCGGATGCACGCCTGATAGCAAGCCGCAAGGAGGCCGCGATGATCGACGACGACAAATGGTTCAGTGATGAAATCGCAACATTTGGTGACCGGCTTGCCGGTGCCCGCGAGGCAGCGGGGCTTGACCAGTCCGCTCTGGCAGGAAAACTGGGTGTCAGGCGCGGTGTCATCGCGGATTGGGAAAACGATCTGAAAGAACCGCGCGCCAACCGTCTGCAAATGATGGCGGGTGTTCTGGGTGTGTCGATCGCATGGCTTCTGACGGGGGAGGGCGATGGCCCCACGGCACCGGATGACGAAGGCTATATCGACGCGGATGTCGCCGATCTTTTGGCCGAACTGCGCGGCCTGCGCGGTGAAATCAAGCAGAGCGCCGAAAAGCTGGCGCGGCTTGAAAAGCGGCTGCGGAAAGTCCTAAAAGACACCGCATGACAGAAGCACGTGACATCAAGATCAAACGGCTGCGGATGCGGTCGATGCGGCGGGGGATCAAGGAGATGGACCTGATCCTCTCGGCCTATGCCGATGCGCATCTGGAGGGGTTTTCGGACGAGGCGCTGGCGCTCTATGACCAGCTTTTGTCCGAGAACGACCACGATCTTTACGGCTGGGTCGGCGGCCAGTTTGCCGTGCCGGAACACTATCTTGACCTCGTCACGCATATTGCGACCACGGCGCAGGGCGTCACACGTCCTGTAGGCTGATCGCTCGACCTGAACGGTTAACTGATTTTTCGCGCTTTGAGTCTAATTCTGCCGATGACAGCAGAAACGGGACTTGATAGATGACGGCCCACAGCAGCCTCGGAACCTTACAAGACAAGCAGACAGGTGGCGCCCATAGCGCAGCCTTTATGGATAGCTATCTGGATGCACTCAATCTTGTGGAACGGCTGCACCGGCTTTTGCTGGATGTCATCAAGGATGAATTCGAACGGCTCGGTGTGCTGGAACTGAACCCGGTGCAGGCCCTGCTTTTGTTCAACGTCGGCGATCACGAGGTGACTGCGGGCGAGTTGAAATCGCGCGGGTATTATCAGGGGTCGAACGTCTCTTATAATCTCAAGAAACTCGTGGACGCAGGCTATATGCATCACGAACGCAGTAAGGTGGATCGTCGTTCGGTCAGGGTGCGCCTGACGGAAAAGGGGCGCGGTGTGCATGTCGTGGTGTCGCGGCTCTTTCGCCAGCATGCAGAGGGGTTGTCAGAACGCGGCGTTCTTGACCTCGAAGGGGTTGAAGAAATCGCCGCGGCACTCCGTCGCGTGGAAAGATATTGGACCGAACAGATACGCTATATTTACTAACACTGCCGCGATCTCGCCATTATTGCGACGTCTTGGCATGCTTGTGTGTGCGTGGGTTAGAGTTGTGTGAGTAACGAGGGAAGTGGTTT
>CAXQAV010000503.1:0-3573 GCA_964221795.1 Luminiphilus sp.
CTGGGCCTGACATGGCAGAACGAATGCATGTCGATTGACGTTTCTGCCTCGCGCCGCTTTGCATCCTCCGATACACTCGAGCCAACGACAACATTCGGGATCAACGGCTCAATCGGCGGTTTTTCCACAGGGCGCGCGGCAGGCGGGCTCACGACAGGGTGCGGAAATTGAGAAGCATGAAGAGTATGATGACGCGCAACCGGAATTTTGTTGGGGGCCTTCTTGCCCTCGCGCTGACGGCTTTCACCCCCATGACGCTGACCGCCCAAGGGCAGATGACAACGGTCATTTCCGTCAATGAACGGGCCATCACCCAATACGAGCTGACACAACGTCAACTGCTGCTGGATGCCTTCAATACACCCGGCAATCTTGCCGAAGCCGCCCGCGAAGGGTTGATCGAAGACCGGCTCAAGCAGCAGGAAATGGCGCGTTTCGGACTGCAACTCGCGCCAGAGGCCCTGCAAGCCGAGCTTGAGGCCTTTGCGGGCCGCGCCAACCTGTCACTGCCTGAATTCGAGCGGCTACTGGGTGCGCAGGGCATCGCGCCGCAGACCTTGCGCGATTTTGTGGCCACCGGTGCGCTCTGGCGCGATTTCGTGCGCGGGCGTTTCAGCCGCGAAGTCTCGGTCAGCGAGGCCGACGTCGATCGCGCGATTGCAGCTTCGGCAAGCCGCCCGACCCAGATCGAACTGCTGCTTTCCGAAATCATTATCGTGGTCACGCCCCAGAACGAGGCCCGCGCCCGCGAAGTTGCTGGACGCATCGCCCAGATCCGCAGCTTTGACGAATTCTCCAATGCGGCCAGCCAGGCTTCGGCCCTGCCCTCGCGCGAGAATGGCGGAAGGATCGACTGGGTTCCGGCAAGCAACTACCCGCCGCAAATCGCCTCGCTCCTGCTGGACCTCGAGGTTGGCGAAGTGACCGAGCCGATCGAGATTCCCAATGGCATCGCTTTCTTCCAGAAACGTGGCCAGCGCGAAGAGCGACGCGCCATCACACCCCCCGCCAGCATTGACTATGCGGCCTACTACATCTCCGGCGGCCGGTCAGAGGCCGGTCTTGCCGCGGCCCGCAATGTGGCTGATCAGGTTGATACCTGCGATGACCTCTACGGTGTGGCCCGCAACCAGCCGCGCGAGGTGCTGGACCGCGTGACACTGCCGCCTGCCGATATTCCGGCGGACATCGCACTGGAACTGGCCCAGCTTGATGCCGGTGAAATCTCGACCAACCTGACCGCCAACAACGGCGAGACTCTGGTCTTCCTGATGCTCTGCGCACGCAACCAGATCGGGTCAGACGGGATCGACCGCGAAGCCATTGCCAACCAGATCCGCAGCCAGCGGCTGGGTGCCTTGGCGGACGCGCTGATTGCGGACCTGCGGGCACAGGCAGACATCCGGCCCTGATGCGTCCTATTGCGATCAGTTGCGGCGAACCGGCAGGGATCGGACCCGAGATTGCCGCCAAGGCGTGGCAAGCGCTCGGCTCTGAAGTCCCTTTGGTCTGGCTCGGCGATCCAAGGCACCTGCCTGCAGGAACACCCGTCCACGAGACCGACGATCCCGCAGACCAAAAACCGGGCAAGCTGACCGTGCTGCCACGCGACTTCGGCGCGCCTGCCGTGGCAGGGCAGCCTGATCCCGCCCATGCGCAGGGGGTGATCGAAGCGATTGCAGACAGCGTGGCCCTCGTCCAGCAAGGCAAGGCCCGCGCGCTCTGCACAGCACCCATCCACAAGGCCGCCCTGATTGATGGCGCCGCCTTCGCCTATCCCGGCCATACCGAATACCTCGCTGCCCTCGCAGGCACGAAGCAGGTCGTGATGATGCTGGCCTGTGACGCCTTGCGCGTTGTGCCAACCACCATCCACATCCCACTGTCCGAGGTGCCGACCCAACTCACAGCGAGCCTGCTCACAGACACAATCCTGATCACCCACAGCGCGCTGCGCCGCGATTTCGGCATTCCGGCACCCCGCATTGCCGTGGCGGGCCTGAACCCCCACGCAGGCGAAGACGGCAAGATGGGCCATGAAGAGCAGGAGATGATCACGCCGGTCCTCGAGGCTCTGCGCGCCGAAGGGTTCGATCTGGCAGGCCCGCTCTCGGCAGACACGATGTTCCATGCAGGCGCACGGGCAGGCTATGACGCAGCCGTCTGCATGTATCACGATCAGGCACTGATCCCGATCAAGACCATCGACTTTTCGGGCGGTGTGAATGTCACGCTGGGCCTGCCCTTTATCCGGACGTCACCGGACCACGGCACGGCCTTCAACATCGCAGGGCGTGGCGTGGCCGATGCCACTTCGATGATCGCGGCGATTCGCATGGCGGCCCGCATGGCCGACGCCTGCGAAGGTGGCGCATGAGCGGGATCGACAACCTGCCCCCTCTGCGCGAGGTGATCGCGACGCACGGGCTCGCGGCCAAGAAGTCGCTTGGCCAGAATTTCCTTTTGGACCTGAACCTCACCGCCAAGATCGCGAGGCTGGCTGGTGACGTGAGCAACGCCGATGTACTCGAGGTCGGCCCCGGTCCGGGCGGCCTCACGCGCGGGCTGCTTGCAGAAGGCGCGCGGCGCGTGCTGGCCATCGAAAAAGACCCACGCTGCCTGCCCGCATTGGCCGAGATCGCTGCCGCCTATCCCGGACGGCTGCAGGTCATCGGCGGTGACGCGCTCGAGGTGAACCCGCTCGAGCATCTCACCCCGCCGATCAAGATCGCCGCAAACCTGCCCTATAACGTGGGCACCGAGCTTCTGGTGCGCTGGCTCACGCCGAAAGAATGGCCGCCCTTCTGGGACAGCCTGACCCTGATGTTCCAACGGGAAGTCGCCCTGCGGATCACCGCGCAACCCGGCAGCAAGGCCTACGGACGACTGGCATTGCTCGCGCAATGGCGCAGCACCCCCAAGATCGTGCTGGAACTGCCGCCCGAGGCCTTCAGCCCTTCACCCAAAGTGAACTCGGCTGTGGTGCATCTGACCGCCCTGCCCGCGCCGCGCTATCCGGCAGATCCGGCCACGCTCAACCGCGTCGTGAGCACCGCCTTCAACCAGCGGCGCAAGATGCTGCGCTCGGCGCTCAAGTCACTCCACCCCGACATCGAAGACATCCTGCAAAGCGCGGGGATCAAGCCCACCGAGCGGGCCGAACAGGTCGACCTGGAAGGCTTCTGCGCCCTCGCCCGCGCGGTTGATCAGGCCTGAGAATTCTTTCTCTCGGGAAACTTCCGCCGGAGGCATCCGACATTTGCCAATGTGCGCCGCCCGTTCGTGGCTGAAACGATCCGCAGGATCGTTTCCAAGACGCCAATCACCCCCCGAAATCGGAGGGCTTCTGGATCATTCGGCCGCTTCTGGCGCGTCGTTCTTGGGTGCTTCTTCCTGCACCACCTTGGGCTTACGCGGCGCGCGCGGCGTGCGCTCGCGCTTGGGCTGTTCTTCGGGTGTCTCAACCAGCCCGCGGTCACCGTCGCCCAAATCGGGCTGCTCCATGCTGGAGGGGTCATTCGCAGCGTCTTCCTGCGCCTTCAGGCGCTCGGAGCGCTCGCGGTCGCGCTCGGC
>CAXQAV010000504.1:0-9913 GCA_964221795.1 Luminiphilus sp.
CGTCATTGAGAGTGACGATCACCTGAATGTCGGCTGGCAGGTAGCGGCGGATGATCCCTGCACCCACCATCTCGCAGTCACAGAGGACCGGTGCACCTGCCTTGAGCGCGGCGTGGCCGATCTCGGCCGCGCGCTCCGAGAACGACAGCCGGTCTGCAATCTCGACCATGCCGCAGGAATGGATGAGCCGCGTCATCACCGGCTGCATCGACACCGGAAACCGCTCAAGCCGTGCTTCGGCCCGCACCGTGGCAAAGCTTTGCGCGTAGATCGCGGCGGGGTCTCTTTCGTAGGGGCGCAAAGCGGTTCGTCCTGAGCGGGCCGTTAGGCCTTGGTTTTCCGTGCGCTTTCCGGTCCATGCGGGTGTTTGGCATGGGGGTAGGCGGCATGGTGATGGTGGTGGTGATGATCGTGGTCGTGACCATGCCCGTGGTGGTGATGGTGGTGATCATGGTCATGATCGGCCATCACCAGACGGCACATGCCGGTGCAGAAAGTGTCACAATGCACGCAGTCAGCCACATTCGAGCCGGGTGCATTCGCCCCCTGCCCTTCGACATGGTGGTGGTGGCTTTCCTGCACGGCGCCGACCTCTGCCTCGAAGCCCAGCACCTGCACGCGGTATTTACAGAGCACGCATGTCGGCGGCGGCACCGCACCAAAGGCGGGGTGCTGACGGTCTTCGGGTTTGATGTGGTGGTGGCGGCCGTCTTCCAGTGCCAGCACCTGCTCACGATAGGCGCAGATCCCGCAGTTTGGCGGTGGCGTGTCGCTATCCTGTTCCATGATGCGTTCGGCGAAGGTTTCGAGCACCTTGGGGTGATCGCCGAGGTATCCTGCCTTAACGAACTGGATATCCGGGTATTCGGCGGCGACCTGATCGGTGAACCCGTAGATGCGGTCGATCAGGATGCCGGAGAAGAGGAAATAGGGGAAAACAAGGACCCGCTTGTAAGGCAGGCGTGCCACGTGTTGCAGGCAAGGTTCGACCAGTGGGAAGGTTACCCCGGAGTAGCCCACCTCGCACCAGCCAAAGCCCATGCCCTCTTGCAGCATCCGCGCGATCTTGGCGACGTTGCCGTTGGCGTCGGGGTCAGAAGCACCACGACCGATGACGACCAGACAGGTCTCGGTCAATGGCAGCGCGCCGTGCCTGATGTTGGCTTTATCAACGGCTTCCTGAATACGCCCTGCGGCAGCGGCGATCATCTTGGGGTCGACGCCCAGCTCACGGCCATAGCTGACCTTGATGCCATGTTTGGCGGCATAGGTATTCAGCACTGTCGGAATATCGTTCTTGGCATGCATCGCGGCAAAGAGCATCCCCGGCACCGCCAGAATACGCTCGCAGCCTTCTTCGCGCAGATTGTCGAGACCGTCGCGGATGACCGGATTAGCGAACTCCAGATAGCCGTAGTCGGTTATCCAGTCAGGCGGCAGATAGTCAGGCAGCTTTTCGGCCAGCACCGCGAATTCATCGACAGCCGACTGGCTGCGCGAACCGTGGCCGCAGATCATTACACCGGTCTTCATGCTGCTTCTTCCTCGAGCTCTTCTTCAGGGGCTGCTTCTTCGTCTTTTTTCTTGCCCTTCAAGGCACCCCAGATCGCCGCAAGCCCCGCCAGTCCGATTGCTGCACCAGCAACCCAATGGTCATGACCGGCCAGATCAGCCCAGTGACCCGGATGGGCCGCCGCAGCGGTGGCCTGGAAAATGAGAATGCATGCAAGCAGCGCGCGCATGAGGCTTCCTTTCGTTTCACGACACGGCCAGAAGCCCGCAGGTAGCGGGGTCTTGACGACGCGGTGTTTGGGTCCCCGTCTTGGGTCGACCTGTCACCACCAACCGTTCTGGCCCACGTGGGCTTCGTCTTTGCTCGGGTATAGTCACCGTGGACAGGCAGAGCAAACGCTTAAACGACAGATCACAGCGGTGACGCGGCAGGCGTCCGCGAGGATCGCCAGAACTCACTGTGCAAAAACGCACTGACCTTTAGGCATTGTGGCAGTTTGTTCATTCATGCTGTTGCACTAGGTAGACGTGGAGTAACAAGAGGACAAAAGCACATGGGACAACTCGTTGACGGCGTCTGGCATGATGTCTGGTATGATACCAAGGAATCCGGCGGCGCATTCGTGCGCAAGGATGCGAGCTTTCGCAACTGGATCACGGCTGACGGATCGGCTGGCCCTTCAGGCACGGGCGGCTACAAGGCCGAGTCGGGGCGTTACCACCTCTATGTTTCCTATGCCTGCCCTTGGGCACACCGGACGCTGATCTTTCGCGAACTCAAGGATCTAGCGGACCACATCGATGTGTCGGTCGTGCATCCCGATATGCTGTCGGACGGGTGGACCTTTGAAACCGACGAACATGGTGCAACCGGCGACAAGCTCTTCGGTTTCGAATTCGCCCGCCAGATCTACACCAAAGCCGTACCGGACATCAGCGGACGGGTGACCGTGCCGATCCTCTGGGACAAGGAGACAAACAGCATTGTCTCGAACGAATCATCAGAGATCATCCGGATGTTCAACAGCGCCTTTGACGGGATCAGCGGCAACACCGATGACTATTGGCCCGAAGACCTGCGCGACGCAATCGCGCCCGTGAACGACCGGATTTATGACACGCTGAACAACGGCGTCTACAAAAGCGGTTTTGCAACCACGCAGGAAGCCTATGACAAGGCAGTGTATCCGCTCTTCGACACGCTGGACTGGCTGGAAGAGCGGTTGTCGGAGAACCGTTATCTGATGGGCGACCGTCTGACCGAGGCTGACTGGCGCTTGTTCACAACGCTGGTGCGCTTCGATCCGGTCTATCACCTCCATTTCAAGTTCAACCGCAAGCGCATCATCGACTATCCGAACCTGTCAGGCTATCTGCGTGAACTCTACCAGATGCCGGGTGTCGCGGGGACGGTGAACATGCATCACATCGTCCGCCACTATCACTACAGCCACGAGACCGTGAACCCGCACCGGATCATCCCGATCAACCCTGTTATTGATCTCGACGCGCCACACGGGCGGGGGGCGTAAAGCCGTAATGATGCACGATCGCCGCCAGATCATCTGGCGGCGTTGCTGATTCAATAAAGGCCCGCGCATTGGCGGAGTGCTGGAAGATCGACCCGTCCGAAAAGAAGGTCGTGTCGGTCACAAAGACAACATTCGCATCGGGCTGCCGGAACTGGGCCAGGTCGGCAACCGCGAGCGCGCTGCCTTCCGACAGAACCAGATCCAGCACGATCACATCGAAAGGGTGGGCCTGGATCAGGCTGAGC
Organism: Luminiphilus sp.; assembly: GCA_964221795.1. Lineage (GTDB taxonomy): Bacteria > Pseudomonadota > Alphaproteobacteria > Rhodobacterales > Rhodobacteraceae > Yoonia. The sequence goes on from CAXQAV010000504.1 coordinate 3,290, forward strand.
GCACGCTCACCTGTGGATGCCACCGTGACGTTCACCTCCAGACGCTCCAGATGGCGCTGCCAGAGCTGGCCGAGGGCCGGATTGCTTTCCACGATGAGGCAGTTCATGCATCTCTCCTGTGGCGGTTTACTGATCAGTCACAGCCGTTAACCGCACATTAATTTCCATCTGCTGAAAATCTTAACGAAAGGTTAAGATGCACATCCAAACTCACCAAAAAGCATGGTTGCTCACCAATGCTTGAAGAATAGGCGAGAATCCGCTTGAAGTGCAGGACCAAAAGATAGGCTGGACGATGACGACCTGGATCACGATCTGCGACACCTGCAAGCGCGATGGCTGGGAAGCCGGCGCGATGGCACAAACTGATGGAGAGATTCTCGCCACGCTCGTGGAACAGGCCGCCGAAGGTCTGGAGGATGTCCGCACCCGCCGGGTCTCTTGCCTGATGGGCTGCACGCATGGGTGCAATATTGCCGTGCAGGGCAATGGCAAGCTGAACTACACCCTAGGCCGGTTCGAGCCGCTGCCCGAGGCCGCCGAAGGGATCGTGGATTATGCGCGCAAGCACGCGGCCTCGGAAACCGGTCAGGTGCCCTATCGCGAATGGCCACAGGCGATCAAAGGACATTTCGTGACGCGCCACCCGCCTCTGCCTGCCAGCGAATGACCGACGTACGCGACCACGGCGGCGGGCTGGATGCGGCGATTGCACGCTACGGCGGCGACCGCGCCGGTTGGCTTGATCTGTCGACAGGGATCAATCCGGTTCCCTATCCGATGCCGCAGCTTCCTGCAGATGCCTGGACGGCCCTGCCCGACAAAGGGGCCTTTGAAAAACTCTATGCCCGCGCGCGCAGTTTCTGGAACGTGCCGGAGGGCGCGGACATGATCGCCGCGACCGGTGCCTCAGCCATTATCGCCGCAATCCCGCGCATCCAACCAAAGGGATCGGTCTATATTCCGGGACCAACCTACAACGAACATGGCGCGGCTTTCCGTGTGGCGGGCTGGGAACTGGCCTCTGCATCGTCGCATGCCATGGTCGCGGTGCATCCCAATAATCCTGACGGGCATCTCTGGTCCGAGCAGACAGTCTCCGCCGATTTCGCGGTGATTGACGAGAGCTTTTGCGATGTTACACCCGAGTCCAGCCTGATCGGCATGGCCGCCCAACCGCAGCGGCTGGTTCTCAAAAGTTTCGGCAAGTTCTGGGGCATGGCGGGCATGCGGCTCGGCTTTGCGATCGGGGACTCTGCCCTGATTGCGGAACTGCGCGAGATCCTTGGGCCGTGGCAGGTTTCCGGCCCCGCGCTCGCCATCGGCACAGAGGCGCTCTCTGACCCGCAGTGGGCGGATGAGACCCGCGCAAGGCTGTCACGCGACGCAGGCAGGCTCGATGGCCTCATGACGGGCAAAGGGGCTGCTCTGGTCGGCGGCACCACCTTGTTCCGCCTCTACGAAGTTTCAGATGCGCAGGACTGGCAGCACCAGCTGGCACAGCGCCATGTCTGGTCCCGGACCTTCCCCTACAATCCGCGCTGGCTGCGACTGGGTTTGCCTGCACCAGAGCGCTGGGACCAGCTTGAAGCCGCACTATGACCCTGTTTCTCGGCATGCTCATCGACGCCATTTTGGGCGAACCGCGCTGGCTCTGGTCGCGCGTGCCGCATCCGGCAGTCCTGATGGGCAATCTGATCGGATGGTGTGACAGGCAGTTCAATCACGCAGAGAACCGACGGCTGAAAGGCAGCCTTGTGATGGCCTGCCTTGGTGCGGGGGCGCTGTTGCTCGGCTGGATCATCACATCGGTGCCGGGGGTTTGGCTCGACGTCATCGTGATTGCCGTCCTTCTGGCGCAGAAATCGCTTGTCGATCATGTGCAGGCGGTGGGCGATGCCTTGCGGCTCTCGGTCGGTGACGGGCGGCGCAGTGTTGCGATGATCGTCGGGCGCGACACGCGGAGCATGGACGGACCTGCGGTGGCACGCGGTGCCATCGAGAGCGCGGCCGAGAACCTTTCCGATGGTGTCATCGCTCCCGTCTTCTGGTGCGCAGTCGGCGGGCTGCCGGGGTTGCTGCTCTACAAGATCACCAATACCGCCGACAGCATGATCGGCTACCGCACCCCCAAGCATGAAGCCTTCGGATGGGCGGCAGCACGGTTTGACGACCTGCTCAACTTGATCCCCGCGCGACTGACGGCGCTGCTCATCTGGGCGGTGACATCGCGCCCGCAGCCCTCCGGCATCTTCCACGACGCCCCGCTGCACCGCTCGCCCAACGCAGGCTGGCCCGAGGCGGCGATGGCCCACGGCCTTGGCATCGCGCTGAGCGGCCCCCGCAGCTACGAGGGCGAGATGAAGGACTACCCTTTCGTTAATGGCGAAGGTGAGCGCGAGATCGGGCCAGATCAGATCGACCAATCGGTCACGGTCCTCTGGCGCACTTGGGCACTGGCGCTCGCTTTGGTCGGACTTGCGGCACTGGCCTGACCAACCGGCAGCTTCCCGCAGGTGGCCCAGCCAAGACCCTTGCACGGCTCACTACCGCTGCTAGGCTTCCCGCAAAACAAAACCCGAGCGGAGACACCCCATGCGCACAGCCCTTGCCCTGATGCTATTTGCCAGCACAGCCACGGCCCAGACCTGCGGCGGCCCTGTCGGCCCCTTCATCGAAGGCGTCCAGGCCGAGGCGCGTGCAATGGGTCTGCCCGATGCGACAATCGACGGTTTCTTTCGGGGCGCACAAATTGACGAGGCCGTCCTGCGTGCGGACCGCGCCCAGGGTGTCTTCCAGCGCGACTTCCTTGATTTCTCGAGCCGCCTGATCAGCCAGAACCGGATCGACAACGGGGCGGTCTACGGCAACCGCTTTGACGCCACATTTGACGAAATCCAGCGCCGTTTCGGCATCCCGCGCGGTGTGCTGCTCGCCTTCTGGGCCTTCGAGACCGACTACGGACAGGTGCAGGGCAGCTTCAACACCCGCAACGCGCTGCTGACGCTCGCGCATGACTGCCGCAGACCCGAACTATTCCGCCCGCAACTTCTGGCCGCGATCGAGCTTTACAGGCGCGGCGGCATGGACCCTGCTACCACAACGGGCGCATGGGCGGGCGAGATCGGGCAGTTACAGAAACTCCCGCGCGAGATCGTGGCGCAAGGCATGGATGGCGACGGTGACAGGATTGTCGACCTGAAGGGGTCATCGCCCGACGCACTGATGACCGGTGCAAATGTCCTGTCATCACTGGGCTGGCGCGCGAACGAGCCGTGGTTGCAGGAAATCGTTGTTCCCCAGAGCCTCGACTGGGCGCAGACCGGCCTCAACCACAAGGCCAGCGTACGCGAATGGGAGCGGCGCGGCGTGCGTGCGCGGAACGGATCGCTGGGGCCTGCAAACCTTGAGGCCTCGGTCCTGCTGCCGATGGGGCGCAACGGGCCAGCCTTCCTCGCCTACCCGAATTTCGAGGTCTATTTCGAGTGGAACAAGAGCTTTGTCTATGTCACCACCGCCGCCTATTTCGCCACCCGGCTGGAAGGCGCGCCGGTCTACGACAGGGGCAACCCCTCGCCCGCGCTTTCGGGCGAGGAGATGATGGTGCTGCAGCAGAAACTGACCGCGCGGGGCTATGACGTTGGCGGGATCGACGGGATCTTGGGTGCCATGACGCGCGAGGCGGTGCAGGCCGAACAAATCCGCCTTGGCCTGCCTGCGGACGCATGGCCAACGCGAGAGTTGCTCAACAGGCTCTGAACAGGCGTGTCAGGCGACCAGCGCTTCGGCTTTCTTAAGGTCGACCGACACCAGCTGCGATACACCCTGCTCGCCCATGGTCACACCAAAGAGGCGGTCAATCCGGCTCATGGTTACCGCGTGGTGGGTGATGATCAGGAAGCGGGTTTCGGTGCGGCGAGTCATCTCGTCCAGAAGATCGCAGAAACGGGTGACGTTGGCGTCATCCAGCGGCGCGTCCACCTCGTCGAGCACACAGATCGGCGCGGGGTTCGCGAGGAAGACCGCAAAGATCAGCGCGAGTGCCGTCAGCGTCTGCTCGCCCCCTGACAGAAGCGACAGGGTGCTGAGTTTCTTGCCCGGTGGCTGACACATGATTTCCAGACCGGCCTCGAGCGGATCATCGGATTCCACCAGCACCAGCTTGGCCTCGCCACCGCCAAAGAGGTGGGTAAAGAGCAGGCCGAAGTTCTCGTTCACCTGTTCAAAGGCGGTCAGCAGGCGCTCGCGGCCTTCCTTGTTGAGGCTTGCGATCCCTGTGCGCAGGGCGGCAATGGCGGCCTCAAGATCGGCTTTCTCGCTGACCAGATTGTCATGCTCGACCTGCACTTCCTTGGCGTCTTCCTCGGCGCGCAGGTTCACGGCACCGAGCGCATCGCGCTGGCGTTTCAGCGCGTTGACTTCGGCCTCGACCTTTTCGGCGGCGGGCATCTGGTCGAGATCGGTTTCAAGAGACTCCAGCAGTTGCGCGGGCGTGACCTCCTGCGCTTCCATGATCCGCTCTTCGGCATAGGCGACGGTTTCGCGGGCGGCGTCATTACGCGCCTCGGCACGGGCGCGGGCCTCGCGCGCTTCGGAGGCGAGCCGTTCTGCCTCGCGTTCCTGATGGCCAAGATCGCGGAGGATATTCTCTGCCTCGGCCAGTTTGTCAGAGGATTTCTGGCGGCGCGCTTCAGCCTGGCTGATGGCGTCGGCCAGTTCGGCGCGCTTTGCCGCAATCTCGGCAGGGGCGGCATTGGCCTCGAGCAGTTCCGCCTCGGAAGTTTCCTTGCGCTCCGCCAGTTCGGCGGTGCGCTTGTTTGCGGTCTCCAGACGGTGTTTCCAGCCGCTGATTTCCTTCGTGATTTCCTGACTGCGTTTCAGGCGGGCCTCGCCCTCGCGGCGGACCTCGTCGAAACCGGACCGGCGCGACATCATCGTGATCCGCGCCGCCTCGACCGTCATTTTGACATCTTCAACCGAGGCGCGGGCAGTCGCGAGATCACCGAGTTCGGCGGCGGCCTTTTCGGCCTCGGCCAGCGATTTGCGCGCGGCCATCGCCTCTTCCTCGTGGCGTTTGACCGCCATCCCGAGGTTTTCAAGACGACCCTGAGACAGGTTACGGTCCGCCTCGGCGCGGCTTGCGGCGCGGTTGGCATCGGCGACGGCGCGGTCCGCATCGCGGCGGGCCTGACGGGCCTGATGATCCGCCTCGGTCTGCTGCTTGAGCATCGCGGTCAGCGCCTCATGCGCCTGTGCGGCACCCATCGCTGTCGCATTGGCCTCTTCCAGATCGCGCTTGAGTTCGGTCAGGCGGTTCAGCTGTTGCAGACGCAGGGCTGCCGCAGAAGGGGCATCCTCGCCCCCCGCGCGGACGCCGTCCCAGCGCCAGAGATCACCTTCGATCGAGACCAGACGCTGCCCCGGTTTCAGATCGGCCTGCAGGCGCGGGCCATCAGCGGCATCGACCAGCCCGACCTGCCCCATCCGGCGCACCAGCACCGGCGGGACCGAGACATAGTTAGTCAGCGCCTTGACCCCTTCGGGCAGGGTCTGAGCATTGGCATATCCAGGCAAAGCCACCCAGCCTGACGCCGCGTTGCCCGAGACCTCGGGTGCGCGCAAATCGTCGGCAAGCGCCGCGCCCAGCGCCTTTTCATAGCCACCCTCGACGAGGAGCAGATCAAGCACCTGCCCGCCTTCGGCCGTATCCCGTTCCACAAGCTTTGCCAGTGCCGAGACCTCGGCCCGCAGCGCGTTCGCCTCGCCTTCGGCCTCGGACCGGAGGGCGCGCGCGTCGCTTTCGCGTTGCTGGGTCGCCGCACGGGCAGCCTCGGCGGCAACAAGCGCTTCGTCGGCGGCGGCAGCGGCAGCGACAGCGGCTTTCTCGGCCTCGCCTGCGGCGGCGAAATCTGCTTCGGCCTGGGCGAGCGCGGCTTCGGCCTCTTTCGCGGCGGCTTTGGCTTTGGCGGCCTCGTCTTCGCTGTTGGCGAGAGTGGTGCGGTTGTCTTCCAGTAGACGCTGTGCGGACTGGTGGCGGGCTGCCAGACGGGCGACGTCCTCGGTCAGTTGCGCAAGATCGGCCTCGCGCTGCTGCAGGACGCCTGCGGCCTCGCGTGCATCTGCCTGTGCTGCCTCGAGGCGTGCCTCGTGGCCCTGACCCGCTTTCGCGATTTCGCGTGCTTCCCATTCGAGCCGTTCGATCGTTTCGCCCGCATCACGGTTGAGACCGCTTTCGCGTTCCATATCGCGGGTCAGCTGTTCGATCCGCGCAGTCAGGGTTTCGATCATATCCCGCGCACGCTGTTCCTGATCAGTGAGCGTGTCGCGCTGGACCTGCAGGCGCTGCAGTACGGCGGCCGCGATTGCTTCTTCCTCGCGCAGGGGCGGCAGGGCCTCTTCCGCCTTCTGACGCGCCTTGGATGCCTCGCGGGCCGCTTTCTCGGCCTGTGCCGCGGCAGTCGTGCGCTCGCGCAACTGCTCGCTTGCCGCCAGCAAAGCCTCGTCCGCCTCTTTCCAGCGCCGGAAAAGCAACATGCCCTCGGCCTTGCGCAGCTTTTCACCAATCTCGCGGTAGCGCGCCGCCTGTCGCGCCTGACGCGCGAGTTGGCCCAACTGGTTGGCCAG